>DATMJU010000712.1:0-13833 GCA_035553795.1 Vicinamibacterales bacterium | reverse complement strand
CCGCGGGCGCGATCGTCGCCGTCGGCACGACCGACGCGAACGGCCGAATCGAATTTGCGTCCCTCTCGGCGGGCACGTACACGATCGAGGTCGTGAGCGCCACCGGCGAGGTCCTGGGAACGAGTGCGCCTGTGACCGTGTCGACGGGCAGTGCTGCGCCCTGTGTGGTGCCGGCCGCGGCTGCGCTTGGCGTGCTCGCCTCTGCGGGGAAGTCCGCCGGCGTGATGGGGTGGGTGACGTCCACCAAGGGGATCGCGACCGCCGTGCTCGCGGCGAGCGGTGCGACGGCGGCGATTATCGCCACGAGGGACGAAGCAAGCCCCTCGCGGTAGTACGACGGTTCTCGTTCGATCGGCTTTCGGGTAAGGAAGATCTGCCGGGGACCGCGTGAGCGGTCCTCGTTTGGTTTATGGGCTACTGATGAGGTCGCCCAGCGAGTAAGGCCCGGTGAATGCCGGGAAATTTGGTAGATGGAAGTAGCGCTTCGGCGCGGTCCAACCAACCTTCTTTAACCACTAATCGATCGGGCTGCTCTCCAGTGCGGAGAGGCAGCGGGGCCGCGGAATATCCGCGCCCCCTGGCCGGGGTGTCTTCGGGTATGGGCATATCGCTGTCCGGCCGGCGTCACCCGTTGCGCTCTGTTCAGACGGAGTGCCCGCATGTTCTCTGCGCTTCGTGCGCGCGCAAGCGCCATGTGAGTGAGAGGGCGGTAGCGCATCTGACGCCCCCCTGAATCAACGATGTTATTCATCTCGCCTCCGTGGTTTGGTTCCTGCGTCGCCGCGGTGATATTCGCTGTGGCTGCCGGGCCCGTTTTCGCGCAGGTCGGCAGTGCACCGGGCGCGACGCCCGTGGCGCCGATCCCCGAACCGGCGCAGTCCTGGGGGCAGCTTCGCGCTGGCATGCTCACGCTGACGCCGAGGATCGGCTTGGCGCAAGTGGGTGTCGATACGAACGTCTTCACCGGGACCGCTGACGTGCGAGCCGATCTCACCGCGACGATCGTGCCCAAGGTGGAGCTGTTCTTTGGATCACCATCCTTCCGCGTCCGGACCACAGTCGCCTCGCCGGTCGTGCTCTATGCAAAGTACCGGGGTCAATCGGGCGTGAACCCGCTGGTGAAGACAGAGGCGACGCAGCGTCTGAGCTCGAAGACGATGCTCTTCGCCGAGCACAACTTTGGACTGCAGTTCTCCAGGCCGAACGAGGAGATCGAGCAGCGGGTACGACATCGGAGTTTCGGTGTACAGGGGGGCGTTCAGTGGACCCCTTCCCATCGTCTCGCCGTTCGCCTCGCGGGCAATTACGGCACGCAGACGTTTGGCGACTCCATGTACCGAGGGGTGAATCTGAACCAGACCCTGGACTATTCGGGGTTGGGCGGCGGGGTGACCCTTACGTACTCCCTGACGCCGTACACCGCCTTCTCCGGCGGCGGCGTCGTCACAACCTACCGGTTTCCTAATGCGGCCGAACGCGATGGTCAGATGCGGATTGGGTACGTGGGGCTCTCGTTCGCCCCCCGGGCCCTCGTGTCAGGATCAGCTCGCGTCGGGTATAACGACTACCGTGCCCGGTCTCCTGTCACTCCGGACTACCACGGGGTCGTGGCGGACGTGGACCTGGCGCTGCGTCTCGGCGATTTCGGGCAACTGACGGGAGGAACCGCACGGGAGCTGAAGTTCTCCTACTCGCAGGTCGCGCCCTACTACGTCTCAACGCTTCACGAGGCGAGTTCGACTTCTCGATTCCTGCGGCACTTCGACGTCGTCATTGGCGCGCAGCAGTGGCGCCTTGATTACCCTTCTTTCATCCCCGGTGCGAACTCGCTCGACGAGGAGTTTCGCGTCTATAGTGCGAGTCCCGGGATTCACTTCAAGAAGGTTCGCGTCGGCGTGCTGTGGTCGCGCTACGACTATCTCAACAGGGGAAGTCAGCGCGACGTGTTCCTTGCGACTGTCAGCACGGGCCGCTTTTTCATCAACAATCGCGGCATTTTCATGGGTGGTGTCGGCCAATGAAGGCAATGAACACGTTTGTTCACTCCATACGAGGCGGGATAGCTCTCGGGTGTCTGATCGCGCTGCTCTGTGTGCCGCCGCTCCTCGGCCAGACGCTCGCACCGAATGCGCAGAACGACTACGTCATCGGCACGCAGGACGTGGTGAACATCACCGTTTTCGACCAGCCGGAGTTCAGCGGCAAGTTCACGGTGGCCGCCGATGGCACTGCAATGTTTCCCTATATCGGCCGCGTCGAAGTAGCTGGGCTTACGTTGCGTGAACTCGAACGGCAACTGAAAGCGAAGCTGGCGGACGGGTTCGTCCGGAACCCGCAAGTGACGGCCTCTTTGGATCAGTTCCGCGGCCGGCGGGTGTTCATCTTCGGCGCGGTCTCCGGTCCTGGCATGTATCCGCTGGGTGACTACACCACCCTCATCGAGGCCCTGGCGAAGGCCGGCTACAACGCCGCCTCCGAGGCTGTAATCGTGCGGGTGCCCGGAGCGAAGGGGCCGGTGATGCCGGAGGAGGCTTCGGCTGGTCAGGTGATTCGAGTGAACCTGCGCGAGTTCGAGAAGGAAGTCGAGAGCGGCCAGTTGTCGCGAAACGTCATTCTCGAGGATGGCGACACGATCTACGTGCCGCGTGTGGACCGCAATCGCGTGTTCGTCTCGGGCGAAGTTCGTACGCCGGGCGCCTATTCCGTGCCGGAAGGCACAACTGTGCTGCAGGCGGTGACGCTGGCGGGCGGGTTCACCGAACGCGCGGCCACCGGCCGGATTCAGATCAGCCGGCTCGTCGACGGCAGTCAGAAGAAGCTCAAGGCTGCTCTCGGCGATGTGGTGCAGCCGGGCGACACCATCATCGTGCCCGAAAGGTATTTCTGATGTCAGATCGTCTTCCGACCAACTCAGACTTCGCGTCTGTCAGCCGACCGCGACTGGAGGCCGCGCCCACGCGGCCACGCACGGCCTACCCGCTCGATTCAGGCGATCCGGATATTTTCGACGGCGGTCGCGAAGGCGTTGGGTTCGACACTGTCCGTCTGCGCGAGTACGCCCGAGTGCTGTATCGCCGCCGCTGGACGGCGATGACCGTCTTCTGTGTCGTACTGGCCGGCACGATCATCCACACTTACTCGAGGGTGGAGGTGCCCGTCTATGAAGCACGTGTTCGACTGCTCGTCGAGCCGGAGCGTCGTGTGGCTGGCTCGCGGCCGCTGGACTCTGAGGCGCTGGCGCTGATCGACTTCCAGACCCAGCACGCGATCGTCAATAGCCATGCCTTCGCAAGGAAGGCGATGGAGGCACTGCAGATTTGGGAGCCGGCGGACTACGCTGCGGCCCGACCGAAGGCCACGCCGCAGTCGGGCTTTAGCCCGTACCTGTCGTGGGCCACTGTCAAGTCGTTCTTCAGCAGCGAGCCTCGGCACGCTCCCGCTCAGGACGGTGCGGCTGCGGCTGTGATCGACACGCCGGAGCTGCAGGCGGCGCGCATCCGCGGTTTCCTGGCTGGCGTCACGGTAAACCAGGTTCCAAAGAGCCGCTTGATCGAGATCGGCTATCGCTCGATCGATCCTGACATCGCGGCACGGTACGCCAACGTCATAGGGCAGCAGTACATTGCGCAGAACTTGGAGTTCAAGTTCCTCGCGACGCAGGAGGCGTCGGCCTGGCTCAGCGAACGGCTGGTCGAGCAGCGGAGGCGGGTCGAGGATGCCGAGAAGGCTGTGCGAGAGTACCGCCAGCGCAACCAGGTGGTCGCGTCGGCAGATGAACGGGCGAAGGCTGCCATTCAACGGCTCGGTGAGTTGACTACCGCCGTCACCAGGGTCAAGACCGAGCGCATCGAGAGGGAGACGGCTTTCAACCGCCTCAAGGGCATCGGGGAAGATCGCGCTGCGCTGGAGGCACTGCCCGAGGTTGCGAGCGACCCCACGGTGCAGACGCTGAAGGCAGAACTCGCCGCGGCGACCCGCCAGCACGCCCAGCTCGCCGAAAAGATCGGCGAGAGGCACCCCGACCTGATCAAGGCTCAGAAGAACGTCGAAACGACCAAGGCGAAGCTCGATGCCGCGGTCGACAACGTGGTCAAGGTGATTCGCAGCGAGTACCACGCCGCAGTAGCAGCAGAGAACAGCCTCACGCAGGTCTACGAACAACAGAAACGGGACGCGATGCAGACGAATCAGACTGATGTCGACTTCGCCGTGCTGCAGCGCGACTTCGAGAGCAACCGTCAGATTTACGATGCGATGCTCCAGCAGGCGCGGGAAAGCGAGGTGGCGGGTCAGCCCACCACGAATAACATCCGCATCCTTGACCCTGCAGCCGTTCCGAGGGTGCCGCAGGCGAGCAGCAAGATGCGGGAGCTCCAGACGGGCGCCGCTGCCGGCCTTGCCCTGGCGCTGCTGTTCGTGTGGTTTTTCGAGTACATCGACAACAGGATCAAATCGCCTTCGGACATTCAGCAGTATCTCCGCATTCCCTATCTCGGCCTGATTCCAGCGCTCCCGGGCAGCTCTGCGCACCCGTCAGATCCGCTCGTCAGCGGCGATGTACCCTTCCAGTTTTCCGAATCCTTCCGAGGCATACGAACGAACGTCCTCTTTTCGACCGCCAAAGAAGGGACGCGTGCGGTCGTCGTCACCAGCGCGCATCCCGGCGAGGGCAAGACTGTGGCGTCGTGCAATCTGGCGGTCTCGCTGGCGCAGGCCGGGCAGCGTGTCCTGCTGATCGACGCCGACCTCCGGCGCCCACGCGTTCATCAGGTGTTCGGTTTCAATCAGGAACCTGGGCTCTCCAACCTCCTGGTCGGGTCCTCGCCGGCGTCCGAGGTCGTGCGGCGGACGTCGGTTCCGGGTCTCTCCCTGATGGCGGCCGGACACATCCCTCCGAACCCGGCGGAGTTGCTCGGGTCGAACAGATTCGTCGAGTTCATCGCGCGACTCGAGCCGCACTTCGACTGGGTCATCATCGACTCCCCTCCGGCGGTTCCCGTTACCGACCCCGCGGTCTTGGCTCACAACGCCACGGCCACGATTCTGGTCGTGTCGGCCGAGAAGACGAGCCGGTACGGCGCGCGCGAGGCGCTCGACCGTCTCGAGGCTGCCGGTGGGCGTGTGCTGGGAGTGATCCTGAACTACGTCAGCCTTGACGACAACCCGTACTACTACGCGCGCCAGTACAAGACGTACTACGCCGCGTACGAGCCTGGCGCAAAGGTGAAGGCTGGATAGCCTCAGGCTGAAAGCGGCGGACGTCGCAGCGATGAACATCAGTCACCTTGCGCTCCCCGCGCTCCTGGCAGCCGCGCTGGCGTACCTCCTCACGCCATACGTGTGCACGCTCGCGCAGAAGCTCGGCGCGATTGACATGCCCGGGCCGCGCAAGATGCACACCAAGCCCATCCCGCGGTTCGGCGGGGCGGCGGTGGTGCCGGCCATTCTGCTGACCCTTGCCACGCTGGCGGCCTCCAGAGTCGACTTCCATCCGGACCTCTCAGACCGCCTGTATCTGGCGCTTGCTGCCGGTCTCGCTCCGATTTTTGTGGTCTCCCTGTGGGACGACATTCACCCCCTCGGGCCGTTCACGAAGCTCGCCGCCCAATTCGGCGGTGCGTGGCTGGCCGTGTCGGGTGGTCTCCATCTCAACGAGACCGTTCACCTCTTCGGCATCGGCGTGCCGCTCGGCCAGTTCGCAATTCCCCTGTCGATGCTCTGGATTGTCGGGCTGACGAATGCGTTCAACCTGGTTGACGGCCTCGACGGCCTCTCGGCTGGTCTCGGTCTGATTTCGGCCGCAAGCCTTGGCATCGTGGCGATCGTGACCGTGAACCCTGCGACCGCCGTGCTTTCGCTCGTCGTGGCCGGAGCGCTGGTCGGATTCATTCCGTACAACCTGCACCCCGCGCGGTTGTTTCTGGGGGACTCAGGCGCGACGGCCGTAGGATACCTCGTTGGCTGCCTGACGCTCTACGGGGGCTCGAAGCTTTCGTCCAGCCTTGCAGTGGTCGTCCCGTTGTTCTTCGTCGGAGTGCCTGTAGCAGACACAGTGATCTCGATCATTCGGCGGGCCGTCCGTGGCATCCAAGGCGGGAGCCGCCTCGCCATCTTCAGCGCTGATCGCGAGCACATTCATCACCGGCTGTTGCGCCTGGGCTTTGACCATCGCCGTGCTGTTCTGATGCTCTGCGGTGCGGGCGTGGCACTGGCTGGAGCGGGACTCGTGTCGCTGTTCCTGACTGCGAACAACGCCGCGTGGCTCCTTGCTTCGCTCTTTGCGGCCGGCGTCGTGGGTGTCGGCCGCCTGGGCTACGACGAATTCGCGATTTTGCGGGGAGGGTCGCTGCTGCGGGTGTACGAAGCGCCGGTCATCCGAAGCGGCCACTTCAAACTGTTCGTGGATGTGGCGCTCTGCATGGTGGCGTTCTACGGCGCCGTGGCGCTGAAGTACGACGACTGGAATCTTGCGGCGCACCGCAAACTCCTGATGAACGGGCTCGCCGTTCTGCCCGCCATCAGCCTTGTGGTGTTCTGGCTGTTCGGGGTCTACCGCAGGGCCTGGCGATTCGCAGGTGTTGGTGACGTGCTCGGCGTCAACGGCGCGGTCACCGTGTCGTCGATCGTTGGCTTTCTCGTGACCCGACTCTTTCTCGACGCGGACGCGAGCCCAACGCTGTTCGTGACCTTTACGACTCTGCTCGTGCTGCTCACCAGCGCAGGCCGCGCTTCCTTTCGCGTGCTCGCCCACTTCAGGGACGTGGGCCGCGCCGAGGGAAGACGCGTCGCTATTTACGGCGCCGGAACGCGCGGTACACTGTTGCTGCGCGAGATCCGCGACAACGCCCGGCTTGGCTTCCTTCCGATCGGCTTTATCGACGACGATCCCAGTAATCGCGGCCGACGCATCTTCGGCTTGCCTGTCATTGGCGGACTCGTAGATACGTCCAGGTTGATTGCTGCACACGGCGTCGAGGCCCTGGTGATTGCATCGGATTCGCTTGCGCCGGTCGAGATGACTGAGGTCCTGAAGGTCTGCGGCTGTGCAGGAATCGATGTCTACCAGTTCGACATGCGGCTTCAGTTGATGTCTCCGCCGGCCCATCCCGTGGAAGCGGCAGTCTGAACTGCCTGTGCTTCGCAGCGCCACTCCGCCAGTCCTCGGACTTTGCGCCTGGTCGGTCTTCACGGTCGGAGGTGTCTACCCGTGGGGCTACGTTCCTCTCGCTGGTGGCGCAAGTGTGCTCGCGGGGCTCCTTCTTCTCGACCGCCGCATTCGTGCGTTGGCTCTTCGCCACCCACTTTCATTGCCGCTAGTCGGCGTCTTCGCGTGCGCAAGCCTTCAACTGATTCCTCTGCCGAGCGAGACGCTTGCCTCCTGGTTTCCCGCTACGTCGGTCTACCTCCAGCAATTCAGCGTCAGCTACGCGGGCGATCGAGTTCATCCGCTGTCGCTGAATCCAGACGCGACGAGGCGAGCTCTGGCGCTGGGGTCGGTTTGGGCACTGTTTCTCGTGGTCGTTTCCAGCTGGTTGAGTATCGTAGGCGCGCGCAATGTGGCGCGAGGAATAGTGGCGATCGGGGTACTGGTCGCGCTGGCCGGCGTCGTCCAGCAGCGGCCCTGTCATGGGTGTCCGATCTACGGTCTCTGGAAACCTGACGGCCTCGGGATGTCGTTCGCTCCGTTCGTGAACCGCAACCACTACGCCGGGTGGATCGCGATGGCTCTGCCCCTGGCTCTGGGGCTTGCGGCGGGGGTGCTCGCGACGTCGCGGGTAGCGACGGCTCGTTCCTGGCGCGACTACCTCCGCTTCGCGTCTGGCCCCGCAGCGGGTCTCTCTGTCCTATTCATTGTCGGCGCAGTTCTCATGATCGTGGGCGTCATCCTGTCGGGCTCGCGATCCGGCGCGGTGTGCCTCCTCGTGGCGCTCATTGTGACTATCCACACGCTCGCATTTCGCCGGCGCGTCGTGCGTGCTTCGACTCTACTGGGTGCTGCAGGTGCTGTTGCAATCGCCGTCGCCCTTCTGGTAGGTCCTGCCGCGATAGCCGGCGGTTACGCGCGGGTGTCGGAGCGATGGTCCGATCTTGGCGGGCGACGCGGCGCGTGGACGGATGCAGTGGCGGTCATCAAGGACTTCCCGTTGGCTGGCACGGGTCTGAATGCCTACGGCTCCGCAATGCTGGCCTACCAGCAGTTTGACACGCGCTTCCATTATCGCGCAGCACACAATGACTATCTGCAAGTCCTCGCCGACGGAGGAGTTCTGGTCGCTGTTCCCACGGCGATTGCGATTGCGGCGTTAGGCCACACGATCAGACGTCGCTTCCGCGAGGAGTCCGGGCGCGCCGGCGGGGAAACCTACTGGATTCGCGTGGGTGCAACCACGGGCCTGGTGGCAATCGCCGCGCAGGAATTCGTGGACTTCAGCCTGCAGATCCCGGCAAACGCGTTCCTGTTCTCCATCCTCTGCGCGGTCGCGACTCACCGGTCTCCCGCAATGGTGGGAAAGCACTAGTGGCGTTTTACTGCCTAGTCGGCATTGTGACGCTCGCATCGCTGCGGGGTTTGGTTCGATGGCGCGACGGTCTGTTCGGGATCGTCGTCATCGCGGCCGTGCAGGACCCGCTGCGCAAGCTCGTTCCGGGTGCGCCTGGCTATCTGGTGTTGGCGACTCTCCCGGTCCTGCTGGTCGCAGTTGCGTCGCTGATGGTCAGCACACCTGGTTGGTGGCACCGATTCGCGCGAGCGTTTCCGAAGATTCGCAGGTCGGTTCTACTTCTGGTCGTCGCATGCCTTCCTGCTGCGGCGCTGTCAGCCTTCTATGGCCCCGGCTCGTGGATGTTGACGATCCTCGGAGCTGTCTCGTACTCGACGGTGTTTCTGGCCGTGTTGCTCGGATTCAATTTTCTGCGACAACCAGCCGACCTGCGACGGTTCCTGCGCTTCTACTGCCTGGTCAGCGCGATCATGCTTTCAGGCGCGCTGGCCGAGCACTTTGCGCTCTGGCCCGACTGGGAGGCCATCGGCACGTCCGCTCTCGGCAATGCCTGGATTCGATTTGTCCCTGGCTACCAGGTGCAAATGATCTCAGGTTTCTATCGGAGTCCCGACGTCATGGGCTGGCATGCTGCGGCGACAGTGATGCTGGCGACCATTCTGGTCCTTACCGGCCGGGTGCAATGGCGCTGGATCTGGGTAGCCGTCGCGGCGATTGGGCTGATCGCGGTGATGCTGTGCGGCCGTCGAAAAATGGTGTACATGCTGCCGCTGTTCGCGAGCCTTTTCGTGTTGCTGACGTTTATCGGCACATGGCGTGCCGGCAGGCTGGTGCGCGTAGCCTTGGTTCTTGCCGTTCCGCTCGCGGGCGGTCTGCTTCTGTTCGACTTCCTCGTGCCGGAGGAAGACACCAACGTCGTGCGTTACTACACGGAAACGGCGAACCAGACCTTGGATCGGCTCGAGCAACATGGATTTCAGGCTGTTCTCGAAACATACCGCCAAACCGGTTTCTTTGGCAGTGGACTTGGCGTTGCTACTCCCGGATCCCATCTGCTACGTGTCGACAGACCATTCGTTTGGCAAGAGAGCGGTCCCAGCCGTGTTCTGGTCGAGCTCGGCGTGCTCGGGATGGTTGCATTCCTCGCTCTGGTGACGAGCATGCTTACGAGCGCCTGGCGGGTCACCGTCTGGCACCAGCGGAAACGGTCACCGTTCGCCACCTACGCGGCGGGGCTCCTTGCGTTTTTCATCGCGAATGCGGGTAGCCTGGTCGTCTCGGGGCAGATCCTGGCAGACCCCGCAATAGCCACCTTCCTTGGGCTATCGGTCGGGTTCATTCTGGCCCTGGGCCAGCCGACCGTCCTCGGGCGATCCATGGTGAGCACAGCGATTCGGTCAAGCACTCCTGCGCGCCGCAGCCGCCACCGCTTTATCGTCCCCTCTGGCCAGCCTGACGTTGCAGTAGCCTCTCAACCTCGCTGAATCCAGCAGTTCCTAGTATGTGCGGCCTGAACGGCTTGTTTGCTTACCGCGCCTCAGCTGAGCCGCCGAGCAGACCTGAGCTCCTGTCGACACGCGATGCAATGCGCCGTCGCGGGCCGGACGGCTCGGGCGAGTGGTGGTCGGCTGACCGTCGCTGCGCGCTCGCACATCGTCGGCTGGCGATCCTTGATCTCTCTGACCGCGCTCTGCAGCCGATGGTCAGCACGGACGGCCATCACGTGGTCGTTTTCAACGGCGAGATCTACAACTATCCGGCGCTGCGGGCGGAGCTGGAAGCGACTGGGGTGCAGTTCCGAACCACATCGGATACGGAGGCATTGCTGCACCTCTACGCGCGGCACGGCCGCGACATGGTGCGAAGGCTCCGCGGAATGTTCGCGTTCGCGATCTGGGACGGCTTGCGCCAGGGGATCCTGCTCGCCCGCGATCCGTACGGCATCAAACCCCTGTTCACAGCGAATGCTGGTGGCACGTTTCGCTTTGCGTCGCAGGTCAAGGCGCTCCTTGCGGGTGGAGCCGTATCGAGGGTGTCCGATGCCGCCGGCGTCGTGGGGTTCCATTTGTGGGGCACCGTCCCCGAGCCGTTCACGTTGTATCGCGATATTCGTGCCCTGCCAGCCGGGCAGACACAGTGGATCGATGGGGCGGGCGCGCGAGAGCCGGAGCCCTACGCGAGCATCAGCGAGGTTCTCGCAGACGGATACCGCGAGCGAGCTGACGGACAGGATCTGGAGGCACGGGTCCGATGCGGCGTGCTCGACAGCGTTCGCGCGCACCTGCTCTCGGACGTGGAAGTGGGCGTGTTCCTCTCCGCCGGCATCGACTCCGGCGCGCTCCTCGGGTTGGTGCGCGACGCCGGCCAGTCGAAGGTTCGCGCCATTACCCTGGCATTCGACGAATTCCAGAGCACGTCCGACGACGAGGCGCCACTCGCGAAGCGGGTGGCCGAGCACTACGGCGCGCAAACAGCGGTACGGCGCGTGGGCATCGGGGAGTTCCGCGAGGACCTGCCCGCGATCCTCGATGCAATGGACCAGCCCTCGATCGACGGGGTCAACACCTGGTTCGTGTCCAAGGCCGCGAAGGAACAAGGCCTCAAGGTTGCGCTCTCGGGATTGGGCGGCGACGAACTGTTCGCCGGATACCCGAGCTTTGCCGACCTGCCACGATGGAAACGCCGGATCGGGCCCCTCGCCGTCATCCCTGGTGTTGCGCCTGTCGCGCGGGCGGTCCTTCAGACCGCAGCTCCCGGATACGCACGGCGCCGGCCCAAGTCGCTGAGCGTCTTCGAGCTCGCCGGCACCTGGGCGGGCGTGTACCTGCTCCAGCGCGGCCTCTTTCTCCCCAGCGAGCTGTGCGGCATCCTCGAGCCGGAACAGGTGCGAGAGGGACTTGAGCGCCTCGATCCGCTCCGGCGTGTCTCCATGGCACTGGTGCCGGATCCGGGCAGCGACACCGGACGCGTCTGTGCCCTCGAGTCGACCCACTACATGCGGAATCAGCTGCTCCGGGACGCGGACTGGGCAGGCATGGCGCACAGCCTCGAGATCCGCGTGCCGCTGGCGGATTTCACTCTGCTCAAGAGTCTGGCTCCAGTGGTGCCGTCGATCACGAGGGGCCGGGGCAAGACGGCTCTGGCCAAGGCGCCCTCCCGCCCGCTGCTGCCGGAGGCGATCGGCCGCGTGAAAACCGGCTTTCGTGTGCCGATCTTGTCGTGGATCGCGGAGGCCGCCGGGCGGTCCCCCGCCGCCGAACCCGAGTCCCTCGGTCTCATCTCGCGAACCTGGGCGCGTCAGGTCATGGCCGACCATCATCGGACCGCATCGGCGGGGCGATGATGGTTCCTTGTCTCGCCATCATCGCCACGCACCCGATCCAGTACCACGTCCCCTGGTATCGTGCGCTGGCTGCCCGCACGGACCTGCACCTGCACGTATTCTTCGCAGCGCTGCCTGATCCTGAGGCGCAAGGCACTGGCTTCGGACAGCCGTTCTCGTGGGATCTGCCGCTGCTGGAGGGGTATCGCTCCACCGTGCTGAAGAACCGCCGTCGGCGCCCGAGGCTCAACGGATTTTTCGCGAGCAGCGCACCGGCATACCGTGCGCTCGAGCAGTTGCGACCTGCGGCTGTCGTGATTACCGGATGGCATCAGTGGCCGATGCTCCAGGCACTCGGGGCATGCCGGCGCCTGCGCATTCCGACCATCGTCCGTGCCGAATCGAACAGTATGCGACCGAGGCTCGCCGGGGTCCGATTTATCCACAGGCGGCTGCTTCGCATGTTCGATGCGTTCCTCGCAATCGGAACCTCCAATCGCGATTTCTACGAGCGGGCCGGCGTGCCGTCCGAGCGGATCCTCGACTGCCCGTATTTCGTCGACAACGAGCGGTTCGCCGAGGACGCAGCTCGGCTCGCGACGGCGCGACGAACGCTTCGAAGGAGCTGGGGGATCGCGGACGACGCGACGGTGTTCGCATTTGTCGGAAAGCTGCAGCGGAAGAAGCGGCCAGCCGACGTGATCGAGGCCGCATCGATCGCCAGGGCTCGCGGCGCCGAGGTGCATGTACTCGTCGTCGGCGGCGGCACCCTCGAGGCACAGCTGCGATCGCGGGCGGCAGAAGCCCGGCTGCCGATCACGTTCGCGGGATTCCTCAACCAGTCGGAAGTGGCGAAAGCATATGTCGCCTGCGACGCGCTGGTGCTGCCGTCCGACTACGGCGAAACCTGGGGGCTGGTGGTGAACGAGGCCATGGCCTGCGGTCGCCCGGCGCTCGTGAGCGACCGCGTGGGCTGTGGCCCTGACCTCATTCGCGAAGGGGAGACCGGCCACGTCTTTCCTTTTGCCGATCGTGAGGCGCTGGCGGAGCTGATGGTGCGGCTGTCGGCCTGCCCCGGGACCCTGCGAGTGATGGGTGAGCGCGCCCGGCGCCATGTGATGCAGGGGTTTTCGATCGATCGAGCGGTGTGCGCCACGGCGCGAGCCGTCATGGTGGCGGCGCGGTGAGGATTCTTCACGTCGTGCCGACCTATCTGCCGGCGACCCGGTACGGGGGCCCGATTCACTCCGTCCATGGACTCGCGCGAGCGCAGGCGGCGCTCGGACACGAGGTGCACGTCGCGACGACATCCGTCGACGGGCCGTCGGATTCGCCGGTGCCGCTCGGGCATCCGGTGGACCTCGACCGCGTGTCGGTGTGGTACTTCCGGTCGCCCGCACTTCGGCGGCTGTACTGGGCTCCTTCCATGGCGCGCTACTACTCCCGGCAGATGCCGGCATTTGATGTGTGCCATCTGCACTCCGTCTTTCTCTGGCCGACGAACCGCGCGGCTCGAAGCGCCGCCCGTGCGGGTGTTCCATATGTCGTTTCACCGCGCGGGATGCTCGACCCGGACCTGATCCGTCAGCGCAGCCGGCTGCTGAAGACGGCGTGGATTCAGCTCGTCGAGAAGTGGACCATCGAGCACGCGGCCGTCGTCCACTTCACGAGCCGGCTCGAACTGCAGGCGTGCGATGCCCTGGGGCTGCGCCCGCGGTCCACGTCTGTCATCCCCAACGGCTTCGACGCCGGAGATGTTCAGGCGTCCGCTTCGCCCTCGGCTGCGGCGCCTTACGTCCTGTACCTGGGACGCGTCACGTGGAAAAAAGGCATCGATCGGCTGATCAGGGCCATGGCGAGCCTGCCGGACCTGCGGCTGGTGGTGGCCGGGAACGACGAAGAGTCGCTGACCCCGGCCTTGCAGGCGCTCGCGTCCGAACTCGGGATCGGAGACCGCGTAACCTTTCCCGGCGCGGTCGCTGGCGCCGCGAAATGGGACCTTCTCAGGGC
>DATMJU010000711.1:0-10224 GCA_035553795.1 Vicinamibacterales bacterium | reverse complement strand
GACAGCTTTGCGAATTCGTGTCGCCCAGCCGCGGCGCGGCGCCGACGCTCGGCGTGCCCACCGGCCCGAACATCCAGGAACACCGTGGCGGCACGGCTCCGGTGCGCACCTATCAGGACTTGCTCGCCAGCGCGCATGACGAAGCGTTGTTCGACTATTACGCCACCAGCCAGCTCGCGTTTGTCGATGCCGCCACCGGCCAGCGAACTCCCGTTGGCTCGCCCGCGGTATTCGCGACCGTGGCGCCGTCGCCCGATGGCCAGTTCATCCTGGTCCGCCGCGCGAAGCGTCCGTACTCGTGGCTGGTGCCGTACCAGAACTTTGCGGCGAACGTCGAGATCTGGGATCGCCAGGGTTCGGCCGTGAAGCAAATTGCGCAACTGCCGGTGGCAGACAACGTGCCAAACGGTGGCGTGATGCCGGGGCCGCGCAACTTCCAGTGGCAGCCGCTTGCGCCGGCCACGCTGGTGTGGGCCGAAGCGCTCGATAACGGCGACCCGAAGAACAAGGTGCCGCAGCGCGACAAGATCGTGACGCTGAGCGCGCCGTTCACCGCGGCCGCGTCCGAGTTGACCCGCACTGAATATCGCGTCGGCAACGTGTCGTGGACCGACGCCGGCGCCGTGCTGCTGACAGAGAACGATCGCGCCCGCCGGTGGACGCGCACCTGGGTGATCGACAAGCCCGGCGCCGCCCCGCGCAAACTCTGGGACCGCAGCCAGGAAGATTCATACGGCAACCCCGGCACGCCGCAGCGCCAGGACGGCGCGTCCGGCGTCTCGACCATCCAGCAGAATGCCAACTCGATCTTCCTCGCCGGTACCGGCGCCGCACCCGAAGGCGCGCGGCCCTTCATCGATCGTCTCGATCTCACGACGCTCAAGAGCGAGCGCCTCTTCCAGACGCAGGGCCGCTCGTACGAGACGGTGATCGGCGTGCTGTCTGCCGACGGCTCGAAGATCCTGACGCGTTACGAAACGCGCAACGATCCGCCCAACGTGTTCGTCCGGGATCTGAAGGCCGGCACGCGCCGGCAACTGACCAACTACGCCGATCCGGCGCCGCAGCTCAAAGGCATCCAGAAACAGCTCGTCACCTACAAGCGCAGTGACGGCGTGGAACTGTCAGCGACGCTGATCACGCCTCCGGGCTGGACGCCGGCACAGGGCCCGCTACCGACGCTGCTCTGGGCGTATCCGCGCGAGTTCACGGATCCCAACAACGCCGGACAGGTGACCGGTTCCGCCGATCGCTACACGGGTATCAGCGGCGCCTCGCACTTGCTGTTCCTCACGCAGGGCTACGCAATCATCGACGATCCGACGATGCCGATCGTCGGGCCGGGTGAGACGGCGAACGACACCTACATTCAGCAACTGGTGGCGAGCGCGCAGGCCGCGGTGGATCGCGCGGTCAGCCTCGGCGTGACCGATCGCAATCGCGTCGTGGTCGGCGGTCACAGCTACGGCGGCTTCATGACGGCCAACCTGCTGGCGCACTCCGATATCTTCCGCGCCGGCCTGGCGAGAAGCGGCGCCTACAACCGCACGCTGACCCCGTTCGGCTTCCAGAACGAGCAGCGCACCTTCTGGGAAGTGCCGCAGATCTATTCGGCGATGTCGCCGTTCAACTACGCCCACAAGATCAACGAGCCGATCCTGCTGATCCACGGCGAGGCGGACGACAACAGCGGCACGTTCCCGATCCAGTCAGAGCGCCTCTACATGGCCCTGAAGGGACATGGCGCCACGGTGCGGTACGTGACGCTCCCGCACGAAGCGCACGGCTATGCGGCCCGCGAATCGGTGCTGCACACGGTGGCCGAGATGCTGAATTGGGCGAACGAGTGGGCGAAGGACGCCAAGCCGCGGTCAACGACTTCGTCGCAGCAGCAGTAAAATAGCCTTCCCCCGGTGGAGACTATGACTATGAAGCGATTTGCTCCGGTAGCACTCCTGGCACTTCTGGCACTGCTGGCACTCGTGGCACCTTCGTACGCTGACGTTACCGTCAAGGGGTCCAGCAGCGGCAAGGGCATGGGCATGAACTCCAACATGGCCACGGTCACCTACATCAAGGGCAACAAGATGCGGAGCGACACCATCACCGGTGACACCACCCGCACGATGATCTTTGATGTCGATAACCAGAAGCTCTACTCCTTCGATAACAAGAAGAAGGAAGCCGACGTGTGGAACATGCAGGAGTTCGCCAAGGAGATCGGCCAGAACGTCGACACCACCGGCATGAAGGCTTCGGTCAAGGCGAACGGCCAGACCAAGCAGATCGCGGGCAAGACCGCCAACGGCTACGACATGGAGATCGAGGTACCCGCCAACATTGGCGGCCCCGGCGGCATGAAGATGACGGTGTCGCTGGTCGGCCCGATGTGGATCGTCAAGGGCGCGCCCGGCACGCAGGAGTACATCAACTTCTACAAGGGCGCGGCCGAGAAGGGCTGGATCTTCTCCGATCCCCGCGGCGCCAAGGGCTCGCCCGGACAGGCCAAGGCGATGGCCGAGATGCATCGGCAGCTCGCCGCCACCGGCGGCATCCCCTACGAGACCGAGATGAGCGTGAAGATGGGTGGCGAGGGCCGCATGGCGGGCATGCTCTCCAAGATGGGCGGCATCAGTGCGATCACCACCGTGGAGTCGATCGAGGTCGGCGCGCTGGCGGCGGATCTGTTCGCACCGCCCGCCGGCTACAAGCTGAAGGAACAAAAGTAGGGCTTGTCCTCTTATCTTTCGCTGCTTCGCAAAGAGTCATCGAGTGTCGTGGCCGTCGAGCTCCGTCCACCACGGGCGGAGCTCGCCGCCGCGGAAGGCATGGACGCGTGGATCGACACCTACCATGCGATCCGATCACTGACCCGTCATGACGTGCGCGTCATGGTCACCGACAGCGCCGTCGGCGCGCAGGAAGAGAACAACCTGCGCCACCTGGTCGCCAACCTTGGCGACTCGGTGGGTCGTCACAAGGTCATCCCGTTCCTGACCACCAAGCACTCGCTGGAGTTCTGCCTCGCGTACGCGGATCAGGCCGTGCACAACGGCTTCCCGTCGCTGGTGGTCCTCGGCGGCGACAAGCACGTCGGCCGCCCCCGCGTCCTCGAGCACGCGTGGCAATTGCGAAAGTTGATCCGGCAGCGGCATCCGGGCCTCGAACTCGGTGGATGGGCAAATCCGATTGCCGATCCGGCACGGCAGGTCGAGTTCCTGCTGAGCCCCGACAACAACGCGGATTTCTACCTGACGCAGATTGTTTCGCATCACCAGGGGGCGAAGGTTGGCGCGTTCCTCGACGCGGCGCGCTCGAACGGTCTCGACATTCCCGGTGTGTTCGGCGTGTTCTACTACCGCAGCGCCAATCCAAAGACGCTCGACATGTTGAGCGAGTTCCTTCCCGTGCCGGTCGCCGAGCTGCAACAGGAATTCGCGGCGGGCGCCACGCCGATCGATGTCTGTGCGCGCACGATTCGATTCCTTATTGATGCTGGCGCCAGGCACTTCTATGTCAGTAATCTTCCAGCAAGAAAGACCGCTGGCACGTTGAATACCATCCTCGAAAAGGCAGGCGTTATTACGTATGGGTAAGTTCCTGGATTCAGTTCCGGTCTCGGCGATCGTCAAGATCCGCGACATGATGTACACCGTCAAGGATCCGTTCCGTCTCGATCAGGGCGATGTGTCCTTCGACGCGCCGGAGACGTTCAAGCAGGGCGTCGCCAAGGCGATGGCCGACAACCGCACGCACTACCTGCCCTCGTCCGGCATCCCGCCGCTGCGCAAGGCCTTCGCCGAGAAGATGCGCAAGAAGAACGGCATTCCGATCGGCTCCGACGAAGAAGTCATCGTCACCAACGGCGGCACGCACGGGTTGTTCGCGGTGTTCCAGGCGATCCTCGAGCCGGGCGACGAAGTGATCATTCCGGATCCGGAATGGCCGCCGACCATGGCGATCGTGAAGCAGGCCGGCGGCGTGCCGGTGCAGGTGCCGCTACGCGAGGAGCTCGGTTGGCGCTGGGACATTGCGGACGTGGAAAAGGCGATCACGCCGAAGACGCGCGTGCTGTATCTCAACTCGCCGAACAACCCGACCGGCGGCGTGCTGACGCGTGAAGACCTCGAGAAGCTGGCCGCCCTCGCCCGCGACAAGAACCTGCTCGTCGTTTCCGACGAAGCGTACGAGGATGTCGTCTACAAGGGCGAGCACATCAGCATCGCGTCGCTGCCCGGCATGTACGACCGCACCATTCCGGTCTACACGATGAGCAAGTCCTACGCGATCACCGGCGTTCGCGTCGGTTACTTCGCGATGAAGGATCCCGCGCTCCGCGATCGAGGCGCGAAGGTGGTGCTCTACAGCACGACCAACGTCTCATCGATCGCGCAGTACGGCGCCGTTGCCGCCATGGAAGGCTCGCAGCAGTGCATCGCCGACTTCAAGAAGGAGCTGCTGTTCCGCCGCGACATGTTCTTCAAGGGCATCCAGGAAGCGGCGCCCGGCGTGTTCTCGGGCACGCCGCCCGATGGCGCGTTCTACGCGTTCCTGAAGATCAACCCGGAGTTTGCGAAGAACGCCGGCATCACCGGCGGCAGTCGCGCCGAAGCCTCGGCGAAGGCGGAACCGTCGCTGTCGTGGGCGATGGCGGAGTTCCTGATCAAGAACGCGCGCATCGGCTGCGTCCCCGGTGTGGACTTTGGTCCGAAGAGCGAGGGCTACCTGCGCTTCTGTACCTGCCGTTCGCGCGAGGAACTCACCGGCGCGCTTGCGTCGATGAAAGAAGCACTAGCGAGCGTCGCCGCTCGCTGAGCGGTCCACCGCCGCCCTGGCGGCGGACCCGAACTGCCTCTCGCGCGCTCGCGCGAGGAGCGTGCCGTTGATCCAATGGAGCGGGCCCTGTAACCCATACACAGGGCCCGCCACCCAGAACCAGTTCAGGGGCAGCGTCCAGGCCAGCACGATCGACACCAGTCCCAATGACATGCTGATCGCGTGCGTGCGCGCGCCGGCGCTGGCGTCGAAGGCTTCCTCCGCTGACAAGCCCAGCCGCTCGCGCTTGCGGTAGACGTTGTTGTACAGCATCACGAACACCAGCATGATGCCGACGAATCCAACGCTGTAAACCGACAGCAGCATCCGGTTGTCAGCCGGGCTCATGTCAAAGAACGCCGAACGCTCCCCGCTGAACAGTTTGACGACATTTGAGAACACGAACTTCAGCGGGTAGACGAAGAACAGCACGATGAACAGCAGCACGCAGTTGAGCGTGATGGTCAGCGGATCTTCGGCGTCGTACTTCCGGAAGAACGCGTAGTGCTCGTACCAAATCCAGCAGATCAGCGCGAACATCAAGCCAAACGGCAGGAAGGCGTTGAGAATCGCCTTCATGTCGTCGAAGGATTCCGGCACCTCGAGCGACACCACCAGCAGCGTCAGCGCAAAGCCGAACACCGCGTCGCTGAACCCCTCGACGCGTGACACCTCGCGGCCGCTGCGAAATCCCGTCACAACCCGAACTGCCTGAAGTGATGTTCGGTGTGCTTGGCCATCAGCGCGCCATACGTCTGGTAGGTCAGCGCGCCGAACGCGGGGTGATCCTGGAGGCGATCGCCGGGCTTCACCGCCGCGATCTTCTCGAACATCTCCAGCAGGGTCTTCTGCTCGTCGGCGAGCTGCGCGGAATCACATCGCGTCAATAACTGCGGCGCCGTCGGCGCGCCCTTCGGGAACGGCAGCACGTAGATGATCAGTTGTTTGATCGGCGTGTAGCGCAGCGCCAGGTTCCGTGAGGGAATCACCAGCTCTCCGAGCGCCATGCGATACGCATCGTTCAAATGCGCCATCATGCCTGCGGCGTGAAACTTCCCCCACGCCGGCTTGGTGTCAGCCGTCAGCTTCTGCGCGCGCGCAGCGAATGACGATCGCACCGACGGGTCCCACATGCTTGCCGCCATTCGTTAACTCCTTGGCAACTGTAAACTGTAAACTGGCCACTACTTGATGTGCCTTCCGCCGTCGACGCGAATGGTTTCTCCAGTGACGAAGGCGGAGTCCACCAGGAACATCACCGTCTTGGCGATCTCGTCTTCGCCGCCCCAGCGTCCGAGCGGCGTGCTCTTCACCACCGCGTCGGATTCCTCCTGCGACATGTCCGGCGGCGCGAGAATTGGTCCCGGCGCAATGGCGTTCACGAGGATCTGATCCGACGCAAGCTCGAGGGCGAGTCCTTCGGTCATCGCCTTCACACCGGCCTTCGCGACGTAGTACGGCAGGTAACCCGGATACCGCGGCCTGGCGCTCGCCGCCACCCAGTCCGAGAAGTTGATGATGCGTCCACCGCCCTGCTTCTTCATCTCCGGCGCCGCCGCGTGTGAGAACACAAACCCGGCACGCAGATCCACGGCAAGCTGGCGATCCCAATCAGAAGCGGTCAACTGCGCGAACGGCTTCGCGGCGTACAGCGACGCCATGTTGATCAGGATGTCGAGCCGGCCCAGATCGCGAACCGTCGCTTGCACCGCAGCGACGCACGCATCCTCGCTCGTGACGTCGGCCTGCACCGCGAACGCTTGGCGTCCCAGCGCGCGCACGGCGGTGGCGGTTTCGTCCGCCTCCTGCCGCGAGCGGTTGTAGACCAGCGCCACGTCCACCCCTGCCTTCGCAAGCGTCGTCGCCACCACCGCGCCAATGCGCTTGCCGCCCGTGATCAGGGCCACTCGTCCTAGTTTGTTCATGTTCGCGCGAAGAATACCAAACGTTTCGCCACTTCCCGTACCCGTAACCTCTTTCGCCAGCCGTAACCCTTCAGCGTGACATCGCCGCCGTTTCCGAATGAGTTGAGGGGTTTGACTTGGCCCGCATCCTGCTTAAACGACCTCGCGCCGGGAAGACCGGCAACAAAGGAGTAGAGATGCGACGTTTTTCAATGGCCCTTGCAGGCCTCTTCGTTCTGCTGGTTTCCGCCACTCAGGCACAGGCACAGGTTGTGACCCTGAACGCTGCCCTCGACGGCGGCAATGAAGTCCCCGCTGTCGTGACCGGCTCTGCTGGCACCGCGGTGGTCACCTGGAACACGACGACCAAGACCGGGACCTACCGTGTAGAGGTGTACAACATGCCGGTGGGCACCACCGCTTCGCACATTCACGTCGGCGCCGATAACGTCGGTGGTCCGGTCGTGATCAACTTCACCGTGCCGGCCGGCGGTATCTCCAACGACTTCGCACTGACCGGCACCTTCGCCTGCAGCGACGTCGTCGCCCGCGCCGCGCAGGGCATCAACAGCTGCGAGGACTTCGAGCAGGCGCTGCTGCTCGGCAACACCTACGTCAACGTGCACTCGACGGCGAATCCCGGCGGTGAAGTCCGCGGGCAGCTGATCAGGCAGTAACTACTTCGGGGTCCATCCCCAGAAGCGCAGGATGGTGTAGACGGCCTTGAAGGCATCTTTGAGGCCGATCTTCTTTCCCTCTTCGTAGGTCCGGCCGTTGTACGAGATGGGCACCTCGTACACGCGCGCGCGCATCGCCGCGACCTTCTGCGTGATCTCCGGCTCGATGCCGAAGTCGCGCGACTGCAGATCGAGGCGATCCGCCACCTTCCTCACCATCACCTTGTAGCAAGTCTCCATGTCGGTCAGGTTCAGATCGCTGAACATGTTCGACAGCGTCGTCAGGAGCTTGTTGCCGACAGAGTGCCAGAAGTACAGCACGCGATGACCGCGCGAATGGCCGAGGAATCGCGACCCGTAGACCACGTCGGCGCGCCCTTCGAGGATCGGCTGGATCAGCGTCGGATACTCGTTGGGGTCGTATTCCAGGTCGGCGTCCTGGATGATCACCATGTCGCCGGTGGACTCCTGGATGCCGCGCCACACCGCGGCGCCCTTGCCCTGGTTCTGGGGCTGGAACAACACGCGGATGCCGCGCGTGCCGTCGAGTTCCTTGAGGATGTCCCGCGTGCCGTCCTTCGAGCCGTCATCAACGATGACCAGCTCCTTTTCCACTGGCCCCAAATCAACGGCCAGGACGCGATCGACGATGGTTCGGATGGTGGCCCGCTCGTTATACGCGGGCATCACGACACTCAGCTTCATAGCTTGCCGCGCCGGAGCGCGGGGCGCGCTGGCGGGCCTCAGCAGTGTACAAGAAAAAGTCCCGACGGAGGTGATTCCGTCGGGACCATCGCCATCGGCCTATTGGCCTGGCCTATTGGCCTATCGGCCTATCGGCCCATCGGCCCATCGGCCTATTACGCGAGCACCTTGATGACGACGCGGCGGTTCTGCGCGCGGCCGTCGCGGGTGTTGTTCGGCGCAACCGGCTTGTCTTCGCCGTAGCTGATCACGTTGATCTTGTGCAGCGGAATCTGGTGCTTCTCGTAGAGATACCGCTTCACGGCTTCGGCGCGATTCAGTCCGAGCAGCTCGTTCATCTTCTTGTCGCCGGTGCTGTCGGTGTGACCCTCGATCTCAACCCACACGGCCTTCTTGTCGGCCTTGAGCTGGTTGACCATGTTGTCGATGGCGCCGGTCGCGTCCTCGGGCAGTTCGGCCTTGCCGAGCTTGAACTGGCCGCGGTCTTCGCTGAGCACCGTCTCGAAGATCAGCTTGCGCATTTCGCCTTCGATCGACATGGCGCGCGTCTCGGCGGTCTTGCCGACCTCGGAGGCGCGGTTCGCCGCTTCCGCTGCGGCCGCATTGGCCTTGTTCGCCGACTCGGCGGCCGCAATGGCCTTCGCGTCGGTTTCGGTGATGCGACCCTCGGCGGCGCGCACGCGCTCCTGGGTCTCTTCGAGCGACTTGCCCTGGCTCGTCACCTTGTCGTTCACTTCACCAACCGACGTGCGCACGAACTTCTTGGTCGCGCATGCCGGCGCCACGCTGAGCGCGGCCACGATTACGCCTACCGTCATAAGGGAGTTACGCATCTGTCTTCTCCTTGTCACCATCACCAAGATCAAACGATCTCGAGATCTACTATTTCTACCGACTCGCGGGACCGGCCACATAGCCGCCTCGCGTCCTCACTACGAAATCCTTCTGCGACGTACGAATCTCAATTGGATGCCACCCCGGCTCAGCGCCGGGTTCGAACGCGATTAGATACAGGTGCCGAAGTTCGTCCACGACCGCTCGCGCAGCCTGGTATGCCGATGACGATGAACTGCTGTAATACAGCGCGCCGCCGGTCCATCGCGAGAGGTCTTCAATCGTGCCGATGGACGCAGGGGCTTGCCGCCTTGCGCCTGGGGTGGCGCGATCGGAGCCGGGATCGTCAATCGGAAGGACCACCGCAATGATGTAGACAGGCACGTCG
The DNA here is from genome assembly GCA_035553795.1 of Vicinamibacterales bacterium. Lineage (GTDB taxonomy): Bacteria > Acidobacteriota > Vicinamibacteria > Vicinamibacterales > UBA2999 > 12-FULL-67-14b. The sequence goes on along the minus strand of DATMJU010000711.1, from coordinate 901 downwards.
ATGGCTGCCGCTTTCGCGGACACCTCTGCCGGCGTGAGCCGGCTCGCCGTATCGATGCCGTCCGTGAGCACGACCACCGCGCGCCGCGCCATCGGACGCGCGGCCACGCGTTCCGCCGCAGCGGAGATCGCGTCATGTAACGAGGTAGCCCCGAACGGATCGACCTCCCCCAGCGCGCCCTTGAGGGCGCGCGTATCGACCGTAAACGGGGCCACCTCGCGTAGCCGGCTGTCAAAAGCAAACAGCCCGGCTTCGTCGCGGCCATGCTCCAACTGTGAGAGCAGGTGATAGGCCGCAAACCTGGCGGCGGTCGAGCGATCAGCCGTGTCCATGCTGCCGCTGACATCGAAGAGAATCGCCAGGCTGAGGGGCGCCCGCTCGGAACGGAATTCGCTGATCGCGCGCTTCTCGCCGCGGTCGATCACCTCGAAATCCTTCTTCGCCAGGTCCTTCACAAGTCGCCCTTTTCCGTCGCGAACCGTGGCACTCACGGTCACGAGATCGACGCCTGCACGGAACGTCGCCTGTTGACTCTCCGCGGTCCCCTGCGCCCACCCCGTTAAGGGGATTAGCACGATGGCGAGGGCTTGGAGGATCCGCCGCATGGCTGTCCTATAACCAAGTTCCTTGCCATTCTGGTAAGCCATTTAGATGCAACAGTTTAACAGATACAGCCGAGGTTTGAAAGGTCGTTCAGGGGATGTAAGGGTGTAGCTATTACATTCTTTGGGTTCCCGGCTCCCCGTTCCCGGTTCCCGGCTAATATCGGAAGGAATGTCAGTTGCTGCCTCGGCCATTCGTACCGCGAAACGGGTTGACCGCTTCACCTACGCGATTCGAAACATCGTCGTCGAGGCCAAGAAAGTGGAGGCCGCCGGCAAGAAGGTCCGGTACCTCAACA
>DATMJU010000710.1:0-8865 GCA_035553795.1 Vicinamibacterales bacterium | reverse complement strand
CCGCGATTCTGCGCGATCCAAAGATGTTTGCCGGATTGCTACCGCGGCGACTTGCTGGCGTAGGTGCTCGGGTCTGACACGCCGGCCGCAGCGAAGGCGTCGCGTCGCTCGCGGCACTTGCTGCAAAGTCCGCAGTGCAGGGCGGGTGGGGCTGGATTCATGCACGACAGCGTGAGTTCGAGCGGCACGCCCAGCTCCACGCCCCGCTTGATCACTTCTTCTTTCCCCCACGAAAAAAATGGCGTCGCGATCGTCAAGCTGTGATCGAGACCTAGCGACAGCGCCTTCGTCATGGCCTCGAAGAACTCCGGACGCGCGTCGGGAAAAGGGTTGCCGGCCAGCGGGCCGAGCGCGATCGTGTCCGCCTTCAACTTGGCGGCGACGACGCCGGCCTTGGTGAGCAGCACCAGGTTGCGGCCGGCGAGATAGACGTCTTCATCCGGGGTGTCGTAGGCGGGTGGCACGCCGCGTATGGCCCAATGCGTCGGCGCGTAGACGTCGCGCATCGTGAACTCGACGCGCGTCAGCGGCGCCACCTTGCCGGCAAAGGCCGGCGACGCCAGCAGCAACTCGATGGTCGCGACTTCCGCGTTCTCCCACGCCAGGCCGACGCTCACATACACCGGCAGCACGCGCGCATGCTGCGCTTCGTGTGCCGCAAGTACGGCGCTATCCAGGCCTCCTGACAACAAGACAACCGTGCTCATGCGGATATGATCTTTGCCAGTGATTCTAGTCTTTGATCTGGACGGCACGCTGATCGATTCGGCGCGCGACATTGCCGAATCGGTGGCCGAGATGCTCGAGGGCTACGGCGCCCCGCCGGTCTCCGAGCCGGAAGTCCTGACCATGGTGGGTGAAGGGGCGCCCGTGCTGATTGCCCGCGCCTTGAAGCGATCGGGCATCGACCCGCCGCTGCGCGAAGCGCTCGAGCGGTACATGCGCATCTACGATCGCCGTCTGATGGATCACACCGTGCCCTACGACGGGGTGGTCGAGGTCCTGTCGCTGGTCGTGAAGCTGGGACCGCTCGCCGTGCTCACCAATAAGCCGCTCGGACCCTCGATCGGCATCCTCGAGGCGTTGGGCCTGCGTGGTTTCTTCGCGAAGATCATCGGCGGTGACAGCGACTTTGGCCGCAAGCCGGATCCTGCAGGATTGCTGTCGCTGCAGGCGCTCGCGCCCGGCGAACAGTTGGTGATGATTGGGGATTCGCCGGCGGATTGGAAGGCGGCCGAGGCGGCATCAGTGCCGTTCGTGTTTACGCGCTACGGGTTTGGCGCCGCGAAGTTCGGAGACACGCCGCCGAACACTCCGCTGGTGATCGATCACTTCAGGGACCTGCCCCGGGTGCTTCCTACGTAGAGACGAGCAGCTTCGATGCGGCGCGGGCGCCAATCGTCATGCGCTGATCGTTACGGCCCCTCAGCTTCACGCTATCGGAGACTTCATCACGCGCCTCGACCTGGATGGTTTCTCCGGGCTTGAGGTGGTGGCTTTCGATGAAGCGCAGGAACGCCGCATCCTGATCGGTGACGCGTGCCACGGTGACCGGTGTATTCATCGGGCAGGTGAGGAGCGACTCCAGCGCGCGATGCGCAAGCTGCCCGTCCGCGGTGGGAATCGGATCGCCATGCGGATCGAACTCGGGGCGGCCCAGCATTTCGTCGATGCGTTCGATCAGCCGATCCGAGACGACGTGTTCCATCTGCTCGGCGTCTTCGTGCACTTCATCCCAGTTCATCCCCATGACCTGGACGAGGAACAATTCGATCAGCCGGTGGCGGCGCAGTACACGGGCGGCGAGTTTCTCGCCCGCGGGGGTCAGGCGTACCCCGTTGTACGGCTCGTACGCCACCAGCCCCGATTCCGACAGGGCCTTCACCATCGTGGTGGCGGTGCCTGGCGCGATGCCCAGCGCGGCAGCCAACTGACCCATCGGAACCAGTTTCTGGTCTCCGACCAAATGGGTCTCGCCCACGTAGATCGCCTTCAGGTAGTTCTCGACCGTACTCGACGGAAGCATCGTAGCTGCAACATTTTAGCAGAGGTTTTGGAGGGAGGGGCTTGATTCTTCGGCAGCGCTAGATTATGATTTTGATTAATCAAAATCGTGGAAACGCCACCGAATCCCCCCGCTCCCGTCGTCAGGGTGCCCTCACTGCCTGAGGTCTACCGAACCATCCAAATTCCAAGAGCCGGCGGCCTGTGGTGGAAGCGGCTGTTTGCCTTCATGGGACCGGGCTACCTCGTCTCGGTCGGCTACATGGACCCCGGCAACTGGGCGACGGACATCGCCGGCGGATCGAAGTTCGGCTACACGCTGCTCACCGTCATCCTCGCGTCCAACCTCATGGCCATCCTGCTGCAGGCACTTTGCGTGCGGCTGGGCGTGGCCACCGGCCGCGATCTCGCGCAGGCGTGCCGCGATTACTACTCGAAGCCGGTCTCGCTGGTGCTGTGGGTGCTGTGCGAGATCGCGATCGTGGCATGCGACCTCGCCGAACTGCTCGGCAGCGCGCTGGCGCTCAACCTGTTGTTCGGCATTCCGATGGCAGTTGGTGTCTGCCTGACCACGCTCGATGTGCTGGTGTTGTTGTGGCTGCAGAACAAAGGCTTCCGCTACACCGAAGCCATCGTGGTCACGCTGGTCGGGACGATCGGCGTGTGCTTCGGCCTGCAGGTGTTCATGTCGAAGCCTGACTGGTTGGGCGTGGCCGGTGGCCTCGTCCCGACCATCCAGGTGCTGCAGAACCCGGAGATGCTCTACATCGCGATGGGCATTCTCGGCGCCACCGTGATGCCGCACAACTTGTACCTGCACTCGTCGATCGTGCAGACCCGCGCCTGGCAGGCGTCTGAACCCGAGAAGCGCGAAGCCATCAAGTACGCGACGATCGATTCCACCGTCGCCCTGTCGATGGCGTTCTTCGTCAACGCCGCGATCATGGTCGTCGCCGCGGCCGCGTTTCACCGCGCCGGCCGTTACGACGTCGCCGACATCCGCGACGCGTATCTGCTGTTGTCGCCGCTGCTCGGTGTCAGCATCGCCAGCACGCTGTTCGCGCTCGCGCTGCTCGCATCGGGCCAGGCATCCACGCTGACCGCGACGCTTGCCGGCCAGATCGTCATGGAAGGCTTCCTCCACATCCGCCTGCCGGCATGGCTGCGCCGCCTGGTGACGCGCCTGCTCGCGCTCGTTCCCGCGCTCATCACCATCGTGTGGTTCGGCGAAGAAAGTACCGGCAGCCTGCTGGTCTTGAGCCAGGTGGTGTTGAGCCTGCAGTTGTCGTTCGCCGTCATCCCGCTCGTGATCTTCACAAGCAACAAGAAGCTCATGGGCTCGCTGGTCAATCCGCTGTGGATGACGCGCCTGGCGTGGGTGGTCGGCGTGATCATCGCCTCGCTCAACGCGTGGCTGCTGATCCAGACGTTCCTGTCCTGGCAGGCGGCGTAGAATCGCCGGGTGTCTCTCGATCGCGCGTTTGATTCACCGGAATCAAAGCGCCGCCACGTCCGCGCGCTGTTTGCGACGATCGCCGATCGCTACGATCTAATCACCAAGCTGCTGTCCTACGGGCAGGATGCCCGGCGGAAGCGCGCGTTGCTGTCACGCGCGCAGGTCCGCCGCGGCGAACGTGTCCTGGACCTGGCTGCGGGCACGGGCGACATCGCGTTCGGCGCGGCTGCACAGGGTGCGAAGGCGGTGGGCCTCGACATCACCCATCGCATGCTGCAACTGGCCAACCGCCGCCAGGGCCGCGGCGGGCAAGCCCTCGAGCACCGACGCGTCGAATTCGTCACCGGGGACATGTCGAGCCTGCCGTTTGCGTCGGCGTCGTTCGATCTCGTCACCACCGGCTACGGTCTTCGCAACGTTCCCGAGCTCAATGTCGCGATCGACGAGATTGCGCGTGTCCTCAAGCCGGGTGGCCGGCTCCTGTCGCTCGACTTCAATCGACCCGAGAACGCCCTCGTACGATCCGCATACCTGCTGTACCTCTCGGTGGTGGGCGCGTCGCTTGGCTGGGTGCTGCATCGCGACCCTGACACCTATCGCTACATTCCCGAGTCGATCAAGCGCTACCCCGGCGCGCGCGGCGTGGCCGAACGCCTGGCCGCCCTCGGATTCGACAGCGTCACAACGGTGCCCGTGCTGTTTGGCCTGATGACCATTCACGTCGCCAGCCGTTCCGACCGATGAATTGTTCGAGAAGGTAGTTGCGCGTGCAATCGCGCGCAGTCATGACGACTGGCGCGCACGACGAACGCACGTGCACTCAGGCACTCTAGGCACGTACCGACCGTAGGCACCTGATTTCTGTGGCTCTCATCGACTCACTCCTGTCCGCGATTGTTCGCGCCGAAGGCGAGGCGCTCGTCATGCACGTCGGCGAGCGCCCGTACGTCGTCGTGGGCACGCAGACCATCAACATTTCCACGCACGGCCTCAACCTGGACGCCATGACCGGGATGCTGACGCAGCTGCTGCCGGCGGACGCGCTGTCGCAGCTCGAGGAGTTTGGCGCGGTTGAGTATCGCGTCCCGCAGCAAAGCGAGGATCGGTTCACCGTTGTGGCCGCGCGCGGCGGCGACGACATCTGGATCGAGATTCGGCGCCGCAAGGCGCAGGGCACGGCACAGGGCACGGCGCCGGAAGTGCCGAAGGTTGCCGAACCGCTCCAGGCCGACCGGACCGAACCGGCGCCTGTGGTCGCCACATCGGCGTCGCACCAGGTGTTGAACGAATTTCTTTCTGAGCCAGAACCGATCATCGAGTACACGCCGCCACCGGTGGTGACGGAACCGGCGGTCGTGATTTCGGAGCCGGTTGCTGAAGCCGTTCCCGAGCCGGTTGCCCAAGTCGGTCCCGAGCCTGTTACTGAAGTCATTCCAGAGCCAGTCGCGATCGACGAGCCGCTTCCGGAGCCGACGCCAGAACCGCGGCCGGAGCCGGTGCTCGAGCTCGTCGACGAGGCGATCGCTGAGCCACTCCCTCAACCGATTCCGGAGCCGATGCCCGAGCCTGTTGAGGAGCCGTTCGTGGCGCCCGCCGCGGAGGCCCGGGAACCAGAGCCGCTGACGATCGCCGCTTCGGTCCAGCGCGACGCCGAGCCCGAGTTCGCGGTTGTGTTGCCGATGACGCGCACGGTGCGCATCGAGGTGCCGCAGCGATCGTCGTCGAGCAGCCGGACGAGTGACATCGAGCGCCTGCTGCGCGTGGCGGCGGCGCGTGGCGCTTCAGCGTTGTTCCTCACCTCGGAGTCGCGGCCATGGATGCGCGTTGACGGCGACCTGCGTCAGCTCGATTCCGAACCGCCGCTGTCAAAAGCCGACGTCGAGCGCGCGGTGATGGAGATTGCGCCAGAGAGCGGGCACGAGTCGATTGGCCGCGGCGAAGCCACCGAGTGGCTGTCGGAGTTCGAGGGCGTTGGCGCGATTCGCTGCACCACGTTCGCGGATCACCGCGGCCCCGGCGTGTTGCTGCGGATGATTGCCACGCGTGCCGCCACCGCGGAGCAGCTCGGACTGTCGAAAGAGGTGCAGGCGCTGGCCACGGAGCCGCAGGGGCTGGTGCTGGTCGCGGGGGCCCGCACCAGCGGCAAGTCGACGCTGCTGTCCGCGCTCGTTGACCTGGTCAACCGCCAGCGCGCGGAGTTCGTGATCACGCTCGAACGCCAGATTCGTCTCGTGCACGATCACAAGAGCGCATTGGTCAGCCAGCGCGAGATTCGCGGCGGCGCCGACGAGTCGCTCGCGGCGGCGCGGTCGGCGCTACGTGAGAATCCGGACGTCCTGGTGGTGGACGATCTCGTGTCGGCGCAGATGGTGCCGTTGCTGCTGAACGCCGCCTCCGACGGCCTGCTGGTGTTTGTGTCGATCACCGCACCGTCAACTGCTGACGCGGTACAGCGCTTCGTCGAGCTGGCGCCGCCCGAGATGCGGAAGGGCGTGCTGTCGGCGACGGCCGAGTCGTTCCGGGGCGCGATCGCGCAAGTGCTGTTGAAGAAGGCCGGCGGCGGCCTGGTCGCGGCGCGCGAAGTACTGCTGGCCACGGCTCCGGTCACCCGCGTGATCTCGGAAGGCCAGCTGGGCCAGTTGCCGCTGGCGCTCGAAAGCGGCCGCAAGCACGGCATGGTGTCGTTCACGGACTGCCTGGCCGACTACGTGCGGTCGGGTACGGTTGACGTGCGCGAGGCGTTCCGCAAGACGCCCGATCGCGATCGCCTGCTCGAACACCTCAAGCGTGACGGCGTCGATACAAGCGCAGTCGAGCGGCTCGCCTAAACCCTGTACAATCAACGCATGGCAGATGTAGCAGTGGTCCGCAAGCGCGTGCGCTCAGCGATTGAACAGGCACGGCGCGACCAGGCGGAGCGGCGCGAGCGCGGCGCCGAAGCACAGAAGAACTACGCGGTGTTTCTCGACTCGGCGGCGATTCCGGTGTTCCGGATGATCGCCAACGTCCTCAAGTCAGAGGGACTGCATTTCGAAGTGATGACTCCTGCCGGCGGCGTGCGGCTCCAGTCGGAGCGCAATCGCGAAGATGCGATTGAAATGGAGCTGGATACGACCGCGGATCCGCCGCAGCCGCTCGTCACCACCACGCGCGTGCGCGGCAGCCGCGTCATCCAGAGCGATCGCAGCATCAAGGGCAGCAATCCGCTCGTGCAGCTCACCGAAGACGATGTGATCGAGATGCTGCTCGAAGAGCTGCGGCCCTGGCTTAGCTAGACCACCCGCTTCTCGCGCAACGCCGCAACTTCCGCCGCGTCGTATCCCAGTTCAGCCAGGATCGCCTCTGTGTGCTGGCCCAGCACCGGGGGTGGTGTTCTCACCGTGGCCGCGTTCTCCGACAGCTTGATCGGCGCGCCGATCACGCGCGTGGCGCCGACGGTCGGGTGCATCAGCGTCTTGATCATCTCGCGTGATTCGAGCTGTTCATCGCTCAGCATCTGGCCGATGTTGCGCACTTCGCCGTTCGCGACGCCGGCGCGATTCAGGATCTCGATCCACTCTGCGGACGTCTTCGTGCGGAAGGCGGCGGCGATCGGCGGCCGCATCGCCTCGTAGTGCTCCATGCGATCCTTGTTGGTCGTAAAGCGCGGATCGGATGCAAGTTCGGGCAGCCCGATTGCGGGGCAGAACTTCTGCCACGTTGGATCGTTGCCGACGGCGATCACGATGTCGCCGTCCTTGGTGGTGAAGGTTTCGTACGGCGCGATGGTCGCGTGGCGATTCCCCTGGCGCGGCGGAATCCTGCCGTTGGCGAACCAGTTCGCCGCCTGGTAAGTGAGCAGCGCCGCGGTGGTATCCAGCATGCCGATGTCGACGCGCTGGCCGATGCCGGAACGCTCACGCGCCAGCAGCGCCGCGGTGATGCCCTGCGCGCAGTACAGGCCCGACACCATGTCGGTGATCGCAACCCCCAGGCGATAGCCCGGCCGATCGGGATCGCCGGTGACGCTCATCAACCCGCCCTCGGCCTGCATGACGGCGTCGTAGCCGGCTTCATCGCGGCGCGGCCCCGTTTGTCCGTACCCGGAGATCGATGCGTACACGAGGCGCGGGTGACGCTGATGCACGGCATCCCATCCAAAGCCCGCGCGCTCGATCGTGCCGGGCCGGAAGTTCTCGACGAACACGTCCGCCCTGGCAATCAGGCGCTCGAGCACGTCGCGGCCTTCCTTCGGCTTGAAGTCGAGCGTCACGCTCTCCTTGTTGCGATTGATGCTCAGGAAGTACGCGCTCTCGGTGCCGAGGAACGGCGGGCCCCAGTGGCGCGTGTCGTCGCCTTTGCCGGGTTGTTCCACCTTGATGACGCGCGCACCGAGATCAGCCAGCACCATCGTGCAGTACGGTCCGGACAACACGCGCGTGAGATCGACAATCGTGAATCCTGCCAGAGGTCCCGTCATCAGAGTTCTTTGAGCCTTTGTGAAATGCGCGACAGATCGCTCAGCAGGGCATACGCCGTTTGCGTCAGGTTGCCGCCGCGCTGGACGATGCCGATTTCGCCGAGCAGGTCAGTGGTGAGGTAGAGCGCGTTGTTGAGGTCGACCATCCCCGCCAGCGGATCGAGGTGATCCAGCAACTCGGGTTCGACGCGTGCTTTGACCTTGCCGCCCTGCCGCGATGCGGAGGCGACCAGCCGAATCCGCTTGTTGCGGCCGAGCGCTTCGCGGACATCGGGGCCGGTGACGTCACGGATGCCGGTGCGCTGCACGTGATGCGGCGTGATGACACCGCCCATCAACACGTTGACCAGCGCCGCGGTCTTGGCAGCCGCGTCCCAGCCGTCCACGTCGAGTGAGGGGTCGGCTTCGGCGATGCCTCTCGCCTGCATGTCGGCAAGCGCGCGATCGAACTCCTTGCCGCGCTCGAGCTCCGACAGAATGTAATTGCACGTCGTGTTGATGACGCCGCGGAACCCCTCCACGGCGACCGCCGGCATCGTCTCGCGCACGAGGTTGAAGACCGGCACGCCGTCCATCACCGCGCCTTCGAACATGAACACCCGGTCGACCGACTCGGCGAGCGCCTCGAGCTCGTGGTACGCGAACGCGGCCGGCCCCTTGTTGGTGGTGACGACGTGCGCCTGCCCCTCGAGCGCGGCGCGCACGTGCGACACGGCGGGCTCGCCCCGATCGATGTCGAGGACGGTCGTCTCCACGCACACCAGCCGTCCCTCCGCCGCATCGTCCGCCAACGCGTCTGCGACCTGGCGAATGACGTCGATGCCGCTGCGTTCACGCGGCGACGGGTCGAGCCGATCGAGGGACTGGCGGCCTTCGACCATCGTGATCGCGCGACGCACATCAACGCCGTCGGGATCGACGACGCTGCCGTGATGTCGCGTGGCGA
>DATMJU010000709.1:0-2685 GCA_035553795.1 Vicinamibacterales bacterium | reverse complement strand
TTGGCGGCGGGCCCGCGGGCTCGACGGCCGCCACGCTTCTGGCGCAGGGCGGGCTGAAAGTCGGCCTGTTCGAGCGCGAGACGTTCCCGCGCTTCCACATTGGCGAATCGCTGATCCCCGAGACCTACTGGGTGCTGAAGCGGCTCAACATGCTGGAGAAGATGCAGCGGAGCCACTTCGTCAAGAAGTACAGCGTGCAGTTCGTCAACGCGCCCGGCAAGGAGTCGGCGCCGTTCTATTTCCACGACAACAAGCCGCACGAGTGTTCACAGACGTGGCAGGTGGTGCGCAGCGAGTTCGACCAGATGCTGCTCGACAACGCGCGTGAGCACGGCGTCGATGCGCACGAAGGCGTCCACGTCATCGAGGTACTGTTCGACGCGGACCGCGCGGCTGGCGTGGCAATCAAACAGGGCGGTGAACGCAAAGAGGTTCGCGCCAAAGTCGTGGTTGATGCGAGCGGACAGGCCGCGCTGCTCATGAATCGCATGAAGCTGCGCATCTGGGACCCGGTCCTCAACAAGGGCGCAATCTGGACCTACTGGGAAAACGCGTATCGCGATACCGGCCGCGACGAAGGCGCCACCATGGTGCTGCAGACCCCGGGCAAGGACGGCTGGTTCTGGTACATCCCGCAGCACGACAACATCGTGTCGCTCGGCGTGGTCGCGCCGTTCGATTACCTGTTCAAGGGCCGCCAGGGCGATCACGAAGCGACGTATTTCGAAGAAGTCGAGAAGGCGCCGGCGGTGAAGAAGCGCATCGCCAACGCGAAGCGCGTCACCGGCTTCTTCGCGACGCGCGACTACTCGTATCGATCGACGCAGGTGGCCGGTAACGGCTGGGTCCTGGTCGGCGACGCATTCGGCTTCCTCGACCCGCTCTACTCGTCCGGTGTGCTGCTGGCGTTGAAGTCAGGCGAGCTGGCCGCCGATGCGATCATCGACGGCCTGAAGAAGGGCGACACCAGCGGCGCGCACCTCGGCGCCTGGGGACCCGCCTTCAATGCCGGCGTCGACCGCATGCGCCGCCTGGTCTGCGAGTATTACGACGGCTTCAGCTTCGGCCAGTTCGTCAAGAATTACCCCGACCTCCGCAACACCGTCACCGATTTGCTGATCGGCGACCTGTTCGACGACAAGGTCGACAAGGTGTGGGGCCCAATGGAGTCGCTCTACCCCGCCGACAAGAAGCGACTGCAGACGTGGAAGGAAGGGCAGACGCCGGACGTCGCGACGCAGAAAGCCAACGAGCTGGTCCTGCCCGCGGATCGTCGTCTCGGCGTCTAAGGAACGGGAGCCACTCGATGTCCGCCATCTACCGCCGCCGCGTCGAATTCGCCGAGACCGATGCGGCCGGGATGGCCCATTTCTCGATCTTCTTCCGCTACATGGAAGAGGCCGAGCACGCCATCTGGCGCAACGCCGGCATGGACATCTTCGCCAGCCACGAGACCCACAGCTGGCCCCGCATTTCCGCCAGGTTCGACTTCAAGACCCCGCTGCGGTTCCAGGACGAGTTCGAAGTCCGCACCGAGATGGGCGCCGTCACTCGCAGCACCATCCAGTGGGCGCACGTGCTGATGCGCGGCGACGACGTGATTGGCAACGGCACGGTGACGGCCGTCTACGTGTCGAAGAATCCCGACGGCTCGATCAAGTCTGCGGCGATCCCGGACGAAATCCTCGCTAAGCTCCGCTCGGCGCTGTCGTAGGCGTTTTCGCCCCGCGGATCCATTTCCAGATCGTCCGCGCCAGCAGCACCATCAGCAGCAGGATCAAGGCGCTCACACCGAGCGCGATCAGCGGGAACTTCAGCGTGATGAAGCTCAGGCCGATGACGAACGCGTCTTCAGCCAGGCTGAGGAACCAGTTGCTGAAGGGCTCCGGGCTGGTGTTCGCGGCCACGCGTGTGCCGGCCTTCGTCACGTGGCTGCCGGCCGAGACGACTCCGCCGAGCAGCGCGATGGCGGCCGTGGTGGTCGGCGACGCGTCGCCAAGCGATGCCACCGCAATCACCGCGCCGCCGACCGGGCGGATCAGCGTGTGGACCGAATCCCAAATCGAATCGACCCACGGCACCTTGTCGGCGACGAACTCCACCGCGTAGAGCACGCCGGCAATGCCGATGATCCACGGGTTGTCGAAGGCCTTGAATTGCTCGGGTAACTGCACCCACTCGTATCGGGAAGCGAGGCCGAGGATCGCCACGGTGGCGTACAGGTTCACGCCCGCCGCGAGCGAGAAGCCAAGCGTCCGGCCGAGGATGGCCAGCGATTCCATACTTGAATGATACGAGGTCTTAGGGTCGTAGGGTCTTAAGGTCTTGAGGTCTTGAGGTCCTGGCGCAGCTCTTCAATTCTGGCGCGGACGATCTCAATGAGTTCGTCGCGCTGGTCGAGCGTCATGCCGGCCGTCTCGACCGGCTCGCCGATGCGCACGTCGACCATCACGGGCCGGACGAACCAGCTGCCCTTCTGCATCGCGGTGCGGCCGCCGGACACGGCCACCGGCACGATCGGCGCCTGCGCCTTGATCGCCATGATGAAGCCGCCCTTCTTGAACGGCAGCATCTCGGCAGTGCGGCTGCGGGTCCCTTCGGGGAAGATCAAGAACGAATTCCCGGCGCGAATCGACTCGGCCGCCCGGTCGAGCGAGACAAGCGCGAGGCGTCCATGGCGTCGAT
>DATMJU010000708.1:0-3397 GCA_035553795.1 Vicinamibacterales bacterium | reverse complement strand
TTCGATGACGGGACTGACGATGCCGAACTCGCGGAGCCACGCGATCTCCGGCAGCAAGGCCTCATCGACGCCGGTGCCGCTGCCGATGACCTCCACCGCCGTCTTCCCGGCCACCGTTTCGAGCGCGGTCTCGAACCCGCGTACAGAGCTGGCGTTGGTGAGCTGGATCGCGATGACCACCGCGATGCCGAGCGCCACGCCGAGCACCGTCGTAATGGTGCGGACCTTCTCCTGGATCAGCGGGCGAAGGATGAACTGCCTGAACAGCCTGCCGCGCCGTAGCGGGTTCGCGAAGGCGGGCCTCACGCGAACTTGCCGTCCTTCATTCGCAGCACGCGGGCGGCCGCGGCCGCAATCTCCGCCGAGTGGGTGGCCAGCAGGATCGTGATGCCCATCTCGGCGTTGAGCTCGCGGATCAAGGCGAGAACCTTCTCGCCGTTCTCTGAATCGAGATTGCCCGTGGGTTCATCCGCCACGAGCAGCGCCGGCTTATGGATCAGCGCCCTGGCGATTGCGGCCCGCTGCATCTCTCCGCCGGAGATCTGCTGCGGGTAGTGCGACAGCCGGTGCGCGATGCCGACGCGTTCGGCCAATGCCTTGGCGCGCGCATCCGCTTCGGTCCCGCTGACGCCGGCCAGCAGGCAGGGCAGCGCGATGTTGTCGCTGACGGTCAGCGTCGGCAGCAAGTTGAAGAACTGAAAGACGAAGCCGACCTGCTCACGCCGCACGCGGGTTAATTCGTCGTCTTCCATTGCCGACAGGTCGCGTACTCGATCGCCCGTGTTCAGCGTGATCGTTCCGCTGGTCGGCCGATCCATGGCGCCGCACAGGTGCAAGAGCGTGGACTTGCCGCAGCCGGAAGGGCCCATCAGGGCCACGAAATCACCGGCTTCGACGTCGAACGACACCCCGGCCAGCGCGTTCACGCGCGCATCGCCGGAGACGTAGGTTTTCTGCAGATTGGCGGCGGCCAGTAAGGGCATCGGATCCAGTATTTACTAAGACGCCCTCCGGAGTCCGTCGGTGCCCTAATAAGCCACTGCCTGCATTCGCAGGTTCTTCGGCCTCAAGGTGATACGCGGCTCGAGTTCAACCGGCCCCTGCGCGGTGAACTTCCATCGCTGGGCAATGGTGGCGAGCAGGAGGATCGCCTCCGTCCACGCGAACGATTCCCCGATGCAGATTCTGGAACCGCCCCCGAATGGGAAATAGGAATACTTCGGGCGGCCCTGGTGACTGGCTCCGGGAGCCCGGTTACCGGTGTCGGCGCCGAGCCATCGCTCGGGAAGGAACGCATCCGGTTCACTCCACCATCGCGGATCGCGATGCACGACCCACTGGCTCATGATGACCAGCGATCCTGGCGCGATCGCGTGACCGCCAATCGTGTGCGGCTCGATCGCGCGGCGCCCCATCGTCCAGGCCGGCGGGTACAGCCGTATCGACTCCGCGACGATCGCGCGCGTGTACTCAAGCCTGGGGACGTCTTCGACGGAAGGGACGCGCCCGTCGAGCACGCGCGCCAGTTCGTCATGCAGCGCGGCTTCGACGTGTCGATGACCAGCCAGCAAGTGCCACGTCCACGCCATCGCGTTCGCCGTGGTTTCGTGACCGGCAAGAAAGATCGTCATCGCCTCGTCGCGGATCTGCTCGTTGCTCATGCCCGGCTCGCCGGGATTCTCCGGATCGCGCGCCGCCAGCAGCATCGAGATGAGGTCCCGGCCTGACTCCTGTGGCGACAATCCTCCAGGTTGGTCGAGAGCCTGCCGTCGCTGCTCGATCACTCGATGAATGACGCGGTCGAGCCGCTCGCGCGCACTCCTGATGCGCGTGAACGCCGGCAGCGGCAGTCTTTCGAAGAACTCGAGCCCAGGAAGGAATGCGATGTCGAAGGTCTGAAACGCTGCGGCGAGCGCCTCGCGCACTTCACCCGTGTCGCCCTGCACGTCACTCGAAAACAACGTGTCGCCGACGATTGCCAGGGTAAGTCCCGCCATCTCCGACGCCATGTCGATCGTAGTGCCACCGCGCACCGTGTCACGCCAGCGCAAGGCATGCCTGACCATGGCGTCGGCGAAACCCTGGACGTGCTGGCGATGGAAGAGCGGCTGGATGGTCCGCCGTTGCTTCAGGTGCGCCTTGCCCTCGGAGGTCAGTAAGCCTTCACCAAGTAGCCGCTTGGCGCGCTGCAGGGCCACGCCCTTGTGGAACTTCTTCGTCGACGTGACCAACACGTCTTCGATCCAGTCCGGATGGCTGACGAGGAAGACACGCTGCGGGCCAAAGCTGAAGGCGGCAATATCCCCATAGGTGCGTTGCAGGCTGGTGAAGAACGCAAGGGGATCGCGGCGGAACTTCAGGAAGCTCGCGCCGGGCAGCAACGGTCTCGGTCCGGGAACGCGCGTGGAGGCGAGGGCCGGCTCGGTCGCCATCTTGATCTCCCGCGTATTGTGCGTCGATTTGCGGGCGGCCTTCAACGTCGTATGATTCGCCCTGTTGTCCTCCACTGATTCGAAGGGCGCCGACGCTCTGATTGGCGCTGTCGTCGATGGCAAGTATCGAATTGAGTCATTGCTCGGCCGCGGCGGCATGGGTGCGGTCTATCGCGCGGTGCACGTTGGTACCGATCGCACGGTGGCGCTGAAGGTCATTGCCGGCAGCTTCGCCGGCGATCCGGAATACGTCGAACGCTTTCGGCGCGAAGCGCGAGCCTGCGGCCGCCTCCGCCATCCAGGCATCGTTGACGTGACCGATTTCGGCGTGGCGAGCCACGACGGCCGGCCGCTGCCATACCTGGTGATGGAGTTCCTCGACGGCCGGTCGCTCGCCGATGCGTTGCGCGCGGAACCCACGCCGCCCTTGCCATGGGTGATCGACATCCTCGAACAGGTCTGCGCCGCGGTCGAAGAAGCGCATCGCCACGGCATCCTGCACCGCGATCTGAAGCCCGAAAACGTATGGCTCGAACCCGATCGCCGCGGGGGTGTGTTCGTCAAGGTCCTCGACTTCGGGCTCGCGAAGCTCGAGGGGGATGAGGGGGCCGCGGGAGCGCAAGGTGCGCAAGGTGCGAAGGGGGCGCGGGCGGCCGTAGAGGTGGACGCCACGTTCCTCTCCGGCACCATCGCGACGATGGCGAGTCCGGGCGGATCGGCGTCGTCGACCGGGATTGCCGGCACACCGGCATATATGTCACCCGAGCAGTCGCGCGGAGAGATCGCGACGCCCCGCTCGGATGTCTACAGCCTCGGCGTGATGGCGTACCGCATGGTCACCGGCCGGTTGCCATTTGAAGGAACGCCGGAGGAAGTCATCACGGCGCAGCAGCAGAAAGAGCCGCCGCCGATGGTCTCCATCCGGCCGGACGTGCACAGCGACGCCGCGGCACTGGTATCGCTGG
>DATMJU010000707.1:0-5114 GCA_035553795.1 Vicinamibacterales bacterium | reverse complement strand
CTCAGGCGGCGACACCCAGAACTGGTCGAACTTCAGCGCCGTGAACTGGGTGGTCATGTACATGAGCTGCTCGGGCTTGGGATAGCCGAGCGGCCGCAGGATCACGCCGTTGACGATCGAGAAGATCGCCGTATTCGCGCCAATTCCAAGCGCCAGCGTCAGGATCGTGACCGCGGCGAAGAGGGGGGCTCGAAGCAGGCTTCTGACAGCGAGGCGAAGATCCTGGCGAAGATTGTCGAAACTCATGTGGCCTTGGACGGGGCCGGAGACGGAAAGGTTTGAACGACCGGCGCGCAGAATGGCCAGAAGTCCGGTATAAGTTGGGGCCTTGATTCGCGTCCTGATTGCGACGCTGGCCGCCCTGCTATTCGTCACCGACGAGCGGTCAGCCGTCACAGGTTTCTTTGATCTACCGGTAACCGGCGGCAGCGCGACCTTCGAGATGCTCGGCCTCCGGCCCGAGGAGCGCGGTCACGCGCTTTCCCTGCTGGCGCGCGAGCTGTTTTCGCAAAGTGCCGGCGCGGTTGAGCGCGCGATATCGGTGCGCAATTTCGTCGGCCAACTCGCGGCACCCGGCAAGGAGGCGGCGATCGCCGGTGAGACGCAGGCCCTGACCATTGCGGCGCCGCTCACGGCGAGTCACTGGCGCGATGTCCTCCAACTGAACGATCGCGCGGACCTCTTCGCCGCGCTGATCAACAACCGGCCGGCCATGCTCGTGTGCGCCGGCACGGCGTCGGCCGATCCATCACTGCGCGCGCTGCTCGATCGCGATCGCGGCCTGCTCCGCTGGATCGTCCGGACCACACCCGCCGCGTTCTGGATCGCCGCGCGCGGGATCAAGATCGACAACGAACGCGTCTCGGTTCCCGGCGGCGCCGCCACCGAACCAATCTGGGAAGCGCTCACCGAAGTCAAGGTGACGCGACCCGCGGAATTCATCCGCGCGCTGTTATTGAAGGATGGCGGCCGCCTGGCGTGGTTCTATGACTCGGTCGGCACGATGTCACCCGAGCGGCTGGCGGTGGTGCTTGGTCCGCCGCCACTGGCCACCCAGGCGCAGGCGATGCGCGCCATGTATGACGCGTTCCGCAGCGCCGACTCCAACTGGAAGCTCGAGGAGCATCCGTTCCTTCGCGGCACGACCGACCCGTGGATCGTGGCATCGCACGTCGACATCGAGAATGGTCACGTCGCGTCACCGGCGCAGCAGTGGTTCTGGGAAGAGTTGATCGAGAACTCGGACGTGACGCGCCGCTCGCTCGCGTCGACGAAGCGCGAGCCCACGACGCCGGTGTCCCTGGCCTGGCTGACCCAGAAGATCACATCCGCGGCGGCGAAAGAACGCCGCGATCGTTTCGAGATGCTGCGTTTTGCGCAGGGCGTGTTCGCCACGGCGGAAGGTGACGCCCTTACTGAAGCCCTGGTCGCGCTCGGCGGCTACCGGCGTTACCGCGCCGTCCTGATGACGCTCGATCGCATGGAGGTGACCACGCCCCGCGTCTACGCCCGCATGGTCGAGGCCGCGCGGCGGCTTGACGACGATCTGTCGGGACGCGATGAGCGCAACGGGGTGATCGCGCTGCAGTCGGCCATCACCTTCGTCGAGCGCGCCCGATTCGCGCAGGCGATCGATGTCGCCACCGCGGAACGGCTGCTCCTGGCGATGGCCGACGCGATCGATCCGCCCGCGGACGCGCCGAAGCAGAAAGGTGGACGGCCGTTCACCGCCATCACGCAGTGGATGCTGACGGCGTTGCTGGAGGCGCTGCCGCCGCTGGTGCAGCCCGATCAATGGACGACGGCGAAGACGGCGTATGAATCGCGCCTGCTGCAGGCGCTCGCCGGCAATCCCTCGGCGCCGGACGCGCCGGCGGTGACGTGGGAGGGCCTCGAGTACCGCGTCGACTTCTTCGGCGGCGAGCACGGCCGGTTGAAGCGCATTCGCGAGCAGATCGAGTCACCGGGTCTCGACGCGTCGCTTGAGTCGGGCGATGACGACAAGATCGCGAACGCGCTGCTGACGCTGATCTACACGCCCGCGCTCGGCGATCCCGAAGGCCCGGCGTTGCTCGGCGGCGACATCGCGCAGCGTCACAACTTCGGTCTGGTCGGAGCGGCGGGCATGCGCCGTGACTTCGTGGCCTGGTCCATTCCGCGCGAACAGGTCGGCGACGGCACGCCGTGGCACGTGGAAGGCTCGATCCTCGGGCTCGACATCGCGCTGGCGCGGCTCGCCCTGCGTCGTCTCGCGGATGACGAGATGCCGGTCGCGCCGACGATCAACCTCAACGATCAATTGACCTTCGCGCGCACGGTGCTGACGCTCAATCCCCGCGCGCTCCGCGACGCCGATCGCGATCGCATCGTCGCCGCCATCGCCCGCGGCCGCGCGCGCGTCGCGGACGCCGGTTCGAATCTGCCCGCCGTCCTCGCGCTGGCGCAGGAGGCACGGCTGCCGGCGATGGTGCTGCAGACCTTGCCCTGGACATTGACGCGAATGCCGGACTCAGCTCCGGCGTTGTTCAGCTTGAGAGATCTCTTGTGGCTCGGCCGTCCCGATCTGCCCCAAGCCACGCTGGATCACTGGGGCATCTTCGTGGAGAGCCTGGACAACCGGCTGCGCACCGCGATGCCCCCGCCCGCGCCCTGGGACAATTACGGCGGCCGCGCCGACGCCGGCCTGATTGCCACGCAGGCGCCCGACCTGGTGCTGCGCATGGCGGAAGAGACCGCCCAGCTCAAGTTGCCGGCGCAATTGGTCCCGGCGCTGCTCATGTATGCGGTCCAGGACTACTGGCATGACGTCGAATCGCGCTTCCCCGATGACTGGCCTGCGATGACACGACAGGCACTGGCGCTTTCCTCGTCGCGGGTAGAAGATTACGTGGCGGCGCTGGCCGGCGGCGGCCCCCTTCGCCCACGGTAGATCGTAAACGGTGCCTGACACCGATTTCCGATCGGAAGTTGGTGCCTGACACCAAATTCCGATTTGTGTTGCTGCTTATGCGATTAGTCGGCGTTTTCTTCATTCTCTCGGCGACGCTAGTGGCTCAGCAGGCTCCTCCCGCTCAACCTGCGGCTGAGCTGTCGATCCGCCTGGTCTATCCCGAGGCTGATGCCTACGTCAGCGGTGTCACCAAGCTCAAAGCCGAAATTCAACCGAGGATGCTGGCCTCGCGCGTCGGGCAGATCCTGTTCTTTGCCGACGGCAAGCAGGTCTGCAACGTCCTCGATCCGGTGGCCGCCGAATGCGAGTGGGATGCGGGCGCCGAAGTGCGGCCGCACGTCATTCGCGTCGTCGCCAACCTGATCGGCGGCGGACGCATCATCGCCAGCTCGCGCACCAAGGGCCTCGACCAGGTCGAGAAGGTGTCGGTTGACGTCGTGCAGGTGACGGCGGTCGTCACCGACGGGGGGCGATTCGTGTCGGGCCTGAAGCAATCGCAATTCAAGCTGCTTGAAGACGGTGTGCCGCAAACCATCGGGCATTTCTCCGCCGAAGGCTCCCCCCTCGAGATTGTCGTCGCGATCGACGTCAGCGAGAGCATGACGCTGGCGATGCCGCAGTTGAAGAACTCCGTGAAGAAGTTCCTCGGCGCGCTCGGCCCCAAGGATCAAGTGACGATCGCCGCGTTCAACGACAACATGTTCACGCTGACAAGGCGCGAGACCAACGCGCAGCAGCGCGCCCGTGCCGTCGATCGCCTGACGCCGTGGGGCGGCACGGCGCTCTACGACGTGATCATTCGCGGCGTGCAGCAGTTGTCGCGCCAGGCCGGCCGGCGCGTGCTGGTGGTGTTCAGCGACGGCGATGACCGGACGAGTCACGCCACGATCCACGCCGTCGAACAGGCGGTACGCTCGAACGACGCGACGCTGTTCATGGTCGCGCTCGGCCGCGGCGTGAAGGAAGCGCAACTCAAATCCGGCATCGAGAAGCTCGTCGAACTGAGCGGCGGACGCGCGCTGTTCGTCGAGCGCAGCGACCAACTCGACGAACCGTTCACGGAGATCCTCGAGGAGCTGTCGAACCAGTACATCATCGGCTACGAATCGAAGAACGCGCTGCGCAACGGCTCGTGGCGCGAAGTGAAGCTCGAAGTTCCAGGCACGAACTACGAAGTGCGATCGCGCCAGGGCTACCGGGCGCCAGGATCCTAGCGATGCGCGCCCTTCTGCTCGGCTTCTTCACCACCTTGCTGTGCACGCTGGCGCTGTCGGCGCAACAGTCCGCGCCGCCCGCACAGCAGCCACCGCGCCCCACTTTTGAAACCAAGGCGGAGATCGTCCTCGTCGACGTCAACGTCGTCGATCGCGATTCGCGACCCGTGGCGACGCTGACGGATGCCCACTTCGAACTCGAAGTGAACGGCCAGCCGCGCAAGCTGCAGTCGGTGCAGTTCATCTCCACCACCGCCACGAACGTCACACCCGCGACACCGCGCGAGTCGGCCTACACGTCGAACGAAACTCAAACCACCGGGCGCCTGCTGCTGTTCGTGGTCGACGAAGGCAGCCTCCGCGCCGGCGCGAATCGCAGCCTGCTGCGCGCGGCACAGTCACTCTTCGATCGGCTCGCGCCTGGAGATCTCGTTGGACTCGCTCGGCTGCCTACCGGAGTTGGCGGCGTGGAGTTCACCGCCGATCGCCAACGCGTCACCGACGGGCTCATGAAGGTCACCGGCGCGCCGGTTGCACGCGGCATGAACCAGGTCTACCTGAGCGAAGCCTGGGGACTCGAGAACAACGATGAGGGTGCGTTCCAGAACGCCGTGGCTCGCGAGTGCTCAGGGATGTCCGGGGCTGACCTCGAAGCCTGCCGCAACGGGCTGGAGAATGACGCACGCGCCGTGGTCATGGAGGCCAGCGCGCGAGCGCGCGCGACACTCCAGTCGCTGGAGGCGATCCTCAAGAACCTCATCCCCTTGAAGATGCCCGTCAACGTGGTGCTGATGTCCGAAGGCATGTTCGTGGCACGCGATCGCGTCAGCATGACGACCTTGAGCAGGCTTGCTGCCGAAGCGCGCGCGACGATTCACGTGATCCGCCCCGCGCAGAACTTTTACGACGTCGAAAACCGCGGCCTCAACAGCAGCTCGACCAGATTTTTT
>DATMJU010000706.1:0-3119 GCA_035553795.1 Vicinamibacterales bacterium | reverse complement strand
CCAGCGATCCCGCGGATAGCGCCACCGCGGACATCTCGATCGTTGCGACCGATTCGGGACGGTCGACGGTGGCCGTCGCCCAGGACGGCCCCGACAACAACCCGCGCTGGTCGCCTGACGGCACGCGGCTCGCCTTCGTGTCGGCGATGTCCAAGCCGTTCTTCTTCTACCAGAACAACGTGATCGCCACGGTGACGATTGGCTCAACGAAGCCGCAGAGCCTGTCCGATGCGTTCGACGAGGATCCGAACCTGATCGCGTGGACGAAGGCGGGGATCCAGTTCGCCGCGTCGCAGCGGACCTGGTCGTACCTGTTCACGGTACATCCAGAAACGAAGCAGGTGATCAGGCATGCGCCACGCGACAACTGGATCGGCAGCGGATTCTCGCTGACCCCGGACGGCACGCAGGTGGCTTTCATCGCCTCAGGCCCGACGGAGTTTCCTGACATTTACGCGGCCCCGGTCGCCACCATGACGGCAAAGAAGCTGAGTGACGCCGGCGCGCAACTCGCAGCGTGGCCGAAGCACGCGCGCGAAGTGATCCGCTGGAAGAGCCAGGACGGCGCGGAGATCGAAGGCGTGTTGCACAAGCCTGCGGACTTCCAGGCCGGCCGCCGCTATCCGCTACTGGTCATCATTCACGGCGGACCGACAGGTGTATCGCGCCCGAGCCCGTACGGCAGCGGCACGGCGTATCCGCTCGACGCGTTTCTCGCCAAGGGCGCGCTGATTCTCGAGCCGAACTACCGCGGCAGCGCGGGCTACGGCGAGAAGTTCCGCTCGCTCAACGTGCGCAACCTCGGCATCGGCGACGCGTGGGATGTGATCTCGGGCATCGACGCACTGGTGCAGCAGGGCATCGTCGATCGCGAGCGCGTAGGCAGCATGGGCTGGAGCCAGGGCGGTTACATCTCGGCGTTTCTCACGACGAAGCATTCCGATCGCTTCAAGGCGATCTCGGTCGGCGCCGGCATCTCCGACTGGATGACCTATTACGTCAACACCGACATTCACCCGTTCACCCGCCAGTACCTCAAGGCGAACCCGTGGGACGACCCGAAGATCTATGCCGACACCTCGCCGATGACCTACGTCAAGCAGGCGAAGACGCCGACACTGATTCAGCACGGCGACCAGGACGCGCGTGTGCCGATTCCCAACGCGTTCCAGTTGTACCAGGGCCTGCGTGATCAGAACGTGCCGGTGCAACTGTCGATCTTCAAGGGCTTCGGGCACGGCCTCAACAAGCCGAAGGCCAACCGCGCGGCGATGCAGCAGAATCTCGACTGGTTCACGCGCTATATCTGGGATCAGGGAGCGGGGACCAGGGATCAGGCAGCGAGCAAGCCGCCGGTCGATCCGAAGGCGACGCGGAAGGCGGATCTCGTCGAGCTGGTGAAGCTCGATCCAACGATCAAGCTCGACATCCGCTATGCGGGCACCAACAACTTTCTCGGCAAGAAGGTGTACCCCGAGGCACGCGCGTTCCTGCAGCGGCCGGCGGCCATGGCGCTGCTCGAAGCGCACAAGCTGGTCGGCAAAAGCGGCTACGGGCTGCTGATTCACGACGGCTATCGGCCCTGGGCGATCACCAAGCTGTTCTGGGACATGACATCGGGCAGCCAGCGTGAGTTCGTCGCGGATCCGAAGACCGGCTCCAAGCACAATCGCGGCGCCGCGGTCGACCTGACGCTCTACGATCTCGCGACCGGCGCGGTGGTGCAGATGCCCGGCGACTACGATGAGATGACGCCGCGCTCGTATCCCAACTTCACCGGCGGCACCGCCGAGCAGCGGGCGCGGCGCGACCTGCTACGGCACGCGATGGAGAGCAACGGCTTCACCGTCGAGCCGAACGAGTGGTGGCATTTCAACTACAAGGACTGGACGGAATACCCCATCCTTGACATCGCTTTTTCCGAAATCAAATAGCGAATCGATGAAGTACTCTGATGGGCGCGCATGGAGTACTTGATTGACCTCTTTCTGCACCTCGACGTCCATCTCGCGGAGTTCGTCGCGCAATACGGCATCTGGGTCTACGCGATGCTGTTTGCGATCATCTTCATCGAAACCGGCCTGATCATCTGGCCGTTCCTGCCTGGCGATTCGCTGCTGTTCGCGGCCGGCGCGCTGGCCGCCACGGGCGTCCTCGACATCTACCTCGTCATGGTGCTGTTGATCGCGGCGGCGATTGCCGGTGATGCGGTCAACTATTCCGTCGGGAGGTACGTTGGGCCGAAGGTCTTTTCCGCCCACGACTACAAGGGCTTCCTGCACAAGGTCCTGAACCGCGATCACCTCGACAAGGCGCACGCGTTCTTCGAAAAGCACGGCGGCATGGCCGTCGTCTCCGGCCGCTTCGTGCCGATTGTCCGCACGTTCGTGCCGTTCGTCGCCGGCGCGGCGGCGATGACGCCCGCGAAGTTCGTGACCTTCAACATCGTCGGCGCGATCGTGTGGGTGGTGGTCTGCGCCGGGGCGGGCTACATCTTCGGCAACGTGCCGATCATCAAGGAGAATTTCTCACTGGTCGCGATTGGCATCGTGATCGTCTCCGTGCTCCCCATCGCATTCGAGATGCTTAAAGCGCGACGTTAGCTCTGCAATAGAAGCCTCGAGGCCACCTCCGTGACATTCTGCTGGACTTCGGAGGCATTCTTTGACAGATTCGCCCCGAAGAGGGAAATATTCCCCACCCCCCTCGCGGCCCTGGGGGCGTATCAGGCGAAGAGAAGTTCCGCAGTCTGCTGGAAGCTGCGCCTGACGCCATCGTCATCGTCGGAGAAGGCGGGCACATCGTGCTCGTCAATTCTCAGGCCGAGTTGCTATTCGGCTATCTCGGGCCCGAACTTTTGGGCCAGCCCGTCGAGATTCTGATACCGGCGTCGTTCCGCCGGGGCCACCAAAACCACCGCGAAGGCTACTTCTCGCAGCCCCGCGTGCGGCGGATGGGCGAAGGCCTGACGCTGTACGGCAGGCGAAAGGACGGCAGCGAGTTCCCGGTCGAGATCAGCCTCAGCCCGCTCCAGACGGACGAGGGCCGGCTGGTCACCGCCGCCATTCGCGACGTGACGGAGCGCCAGCGCGTCGAGCGGACGCTGGCGGAGAAGAACC
>DATMJU010000705.1:0-5315 GCA_035553795.1 Vicinamibacterales bacterium | reverse complement strand
ATCTCGACCAGAGCTTCGACCGGAACGTGCATTTCCTCCTTGCAATCCTTGCAGACGCGGCGGATAAGTCTCTGCGCCTGAATAATATTGACGCTGGTGGCGACCAGAAACGGCTCGATGCCCATGTTCATCAAGCGGTTGATCGTGCTCGGCGCATCGTTGGTGTGGAGTGTCGACAGTACGAGGTGGCCGGTGAGCGCCGCCTTCACCGCGATTTCCGCGGTTTCGAAGTCGCGGATTTCGCCGACGAGGATGATGTTGGGGTCCTGGCGCAGGAAGCTTCTGAGCGCGGCCGCGAAGTTCAGGCCGATGCTCTCGCGCACCTGCACCTGGTTGACGCCGAGCAGGTTGAATTCGACCGGGTCCTCGGCGGTCATGATGTTCGTCTCGGAGGTGTTGACCTTCGAGATCGATGAATAGAGCGTGTTGGTCTTGCCGCTGCCGGTCGGGCCCGTGACCAGCACCATGCCCCACGGTTTCTGAATCTGCGTCTCGAGCTTCTTCAACGACTCCGGCTCGAAACCGAGCTTGGTCATGTCGAGCATCAACTTGCCCTTGTCGAGCAGGCGCATGACGATCTTCTCGCCGAACAGCGTCGGCAGGCACGACACGCGGAAGTCGATGTCCTTGGTCTGGCCGTTGTCGCTGAAGCGAATCTTGATGCGGCCGTCCTGCGGCAGGCGCTTCTCGGCGATGTCGAGCTTCGCCATGATCTTGACGCGCGACGTGATCGCGTCGCGCATCTTCAGCGGCGGCGCCATGATGTTGTAGAGGATGCCGTCGATACGGTAGCGGACGCGGTATTCCTTTTCGTACGGCTCGATGTGAATGTCGCTGGCGCCCTTGGAGATGGCCGACATCAGGATGACGTTCACGAGCTTGATGACCGGCGCTTCCTCACCCTGGCGGGTGAGCATTTCCGCGCTGATCTCCTCGAGCTCCTCCATGACCTCGACGGCGTCGCCGGTCGCCTCGAGCATCGAGGGCAAATCACTGAGGGAGCGCGTGGCGGCGTCGAGTGCGCTTTCACCGGGCTCGGCGGCGACGATCGGCCCGCCGGCCTTCGGCTTCTCACCCTGCGGCGTGCCGGCGCCGTAGTACTTCTCGATCGAGTCGAGGACCGCGGTCTCGGAGGCAACCACCGGCTCGACGTTGTAGCCGGTCATGAACTTCACGTCGTCCATCGCGAAGACGTTGGTCGGATCCGTCATCGCGATCGTCAGCGTGGCGCCGGCGCGGCTCAGCGGAACGATCTGGTACTTGCGCGCGGTCTCGGCCGGGACCAGCTTGATCACGGCCTGGTCGATCTCGAACTGCGCGAGGGCAATCGAGGGCACGCCGTACTGCTTCGACAGCAGCGCGGTGATTTCCTCGTCCTTCACGTAGCCCATCTTCACCAGGTTGGCGCCGAGCTTGCCGCCATTGTCTTTCTGGTACGCGAGGGCTTCCTGAAGTTGTCCTGCGGTTATGCGCTTCTCTTTGAGAAGCAGTTCGCCGATCCTGACCGCCATGTTCTGCTTACCGAGTCCTCCACCGTCCTAGAAAAACACCCGGGCGCCGATGCTCCACGACCGCTCGTCGCTGTGACCACGCACCACGTGCGCCTCGAGCAGCATTCCCGGGGTCAGCCCCGCGGAGATGCCCGCTGCCACCGCCGCGCGCGCATCACCGATCGTGCTGCGCCGCAGTCCGCCTCGCAAGCCGAGCCGCTGGTTCTTCCACCACGTCTCGACGCCGCCGGCCACGTCGCGGCGATCACCGTTCGGCGACGGCCGTGAGGTCACGTCACCGTCCACGGAGACGATCACTCGAGACACCCCGGTCCAGCCGGATCCCCATGCCGCCCCCAGGGTGACCTCGCGCGCCAACGCTATCGGGCCGGTGCCCTCGCGATCGAACTCGGGCGTCGTCAGGTTACGCGCCACGAGACCAACGCGAAACCGATTCATCCAGAGCATCGCGCCGGCATCGACGTCGAAGGTGTTGCTGCCTTCTCCGCGGATGAACTTTGGCGTCGCGCCGACGACCAGATGCTCGGTCAGCGACTGCACCAGAGACACGCCGACCGTAGACGTCGTGAGGCCGTGCACACTGCGCCTCACTTCTTCTCGGCTCTGGGAGCCCGTCACTGCAGGCTCAACAGCACCTTTACCGTAGGCTCCGAGTCGATAGTATGCAAGGCCCACGGCCGTCGCCGACAGGCCGACAAATGCATTCGTATCCCATTTATTTTCTATGAGTTGCCCAGGCTTCGGCAACGGTCGCCATCTGCCATAATCGATGACGGCGCTCACGAACGACCCCGTCGCCACGCCGGCCGGGTTCCAATACACCGCAGAGGCGTCGTCAGCGACAGCCACGAACGCTCCAGCCATTCCCGCCGCCCGCGCGCCTGGAAACGATTGGGCATTCGCCGCGTCCGCATACGCCGCGGCCAGGAACACGGCAAACAAGGCCCGGTTGCGAATCTTCGTTAACATGAAATATTATTTTTGATTCGACTAAATCACGCCGGATCGACAAGCGTTTGAAACAGAAAGTCTATCGTCTTCAGCAATTTGGAAGGCTACCAAGGAAACCATTGCTCGTCCATCGTCGTATTTGTCAGCAAAGGAATTGTGATGCGTAGTGTGACGGGTGTCCTGTTGCACCCTCGTTCCACGATGAACGAGGTCGTGCGGAACCCGGCCTTCATGACGACATGGATCGTCGTGCTACTCGCAGTGATCGTCTGTGGCGGGTGGCTTCTCTCGACACCGGTCGGCCGGCAAGCGCTCGTGGACGAGCGCGTGCGGGTCACCGAAGCCCTCGGAAGCCGGGTGGACGATGCGTCGTATGCGCAGCTCCAGGCCAAACCCCCGGTCTCGGTCTATTGGACGAGCGGTGGACGCCTGCTGTTGACGCCACCGATCACGCTGCTGGTAGCCGCGGGCCTGGTGGTACTGGCGCGGCTCGACGGCCTGCGGCTGGCGTTTGTGACGGCCCTGGCGATCGCGGTGCACGCCACGGTGATCCTGGCGGTTCAACAGATCGTCGCAACGCCTGTGCACTATTTGTACGAGTCGTTGACGAGCCCGACCAACGTGGCCGGGGTCCTTCGGGTCTTCGACGAAGGCACGTGGCCCGCCCGGCTGTTCGGCACGATCGACGTGTTCGGACTGTGGTGGATGTGGCTGCTGAGCCTCGGGCTCGCAGCCGCGGCCGGCAAGCCGGCCCGCCGATATTTCGCGCGGTTGCTGGCCGTCTATGTAGGCGTGGCCGCAATCGTCGCGGCGGTATTCGCGGTGATGGGAAGCGGTGTCTAGGAATTTCGGGCGTTTGGAGAGCGATGGCTTCAGCCGTCGCCTATTAGGAGGTTAGCGTGCTTCGCAAGAAATGGTTCTGGGTTGTCGTCGTGCTACTGATCATCGGCGGTGGCGTTGCCGCCTCGTTTGCGCGGCGCGGTGACACCGGCATCACGGTGACGGTGGAATCAATCCAGAAGCGCGACCTCGAAGCCATCGTCTCGGCGTCGGGCAAGATCGATCCGAAGAAGACGGTCAACATCAGCGCCAATACGATGGGCCGCGTGACGCGTCTTGGCGTCAAGGAAGGCGACCGCGTCACCGCCGGCCAGTTCCTCCTGCTGATCGATCCGGTCAACGCGGAAGCCGCGGTGCGCCGTGACGTAGCCGCCGTCGCCGGCGCCCGCACGGCCCTCGAACAGTCGCGCGTCGGCCTGCAGAGCGCCCGCGCCAACCTCGAAGTCGCGCGCCAGAACCTGAAGCGCCAGCAGGAGCTATGGAGTGCCGGCCTCACGACCCGCGAGTCGCTGGAGCGCGCCCAGGCCGAAGTCGAAGTCCGCGAGAGCGACCTCAAGGCCCGCGAACAGGAAATCAAGAACCGCGAAACGCAGCTCAATCAGCAGCAGGCCGGTTTGTCCAGCAGCCAGCACGCGCTGGCGCAGGTCCGGTTCGAAGCGCCGTTTGACGGCATCGTCACGCGCCGCAACATCGAAGAGGGCGAGAACGTGATGGTCGGCACCATGAACAACGCCGGCACGGTGCTGCTGACGGTGGCCGACATGTCGGTGATCGAGGCCGAGGTCGAAGTCGACGAGACCGACATTCCGTTCGTGCAGCTCGGACAGACCGCGAAGGTCATGATCGACGCGATCGCCGACAAGGAATTTACCGGCCGCGTCACCGAAATCGGCAACAGCCCGATCCAGACGGCGGGCAGCGGCACCACGCGCACCGCGACCAATTTCAAGGTCACGATCACGATCGACGGCCAGATCCCCGAGGTGCGTCCCGGATTTACCTGCACCGCCGAGATCACCACGGCGACGAAGAAGCAGGTCATCTCGGTGCCCATCCAGGCGCTGACCGTGCGCGAGCTGCTGTATGACGCGCAGGGCAACATCGTTCATGACAAGCGACCGCCCCGCACCGGCTTCCGGTTCGGGCCGCCGCAGCCGACCACCGTCGCCGCCGTACCGGCCGAGTTGAAGCCGGGCGAGAAGCGCGAAGAGGTCGAAGGCGTGTTCCTGATGCGCGACGGCAAGGCCGCCTTCACGACGGTGAAGACCGGCATCGCCGGCGAGCGCTATCTCGAAGTGCTGACCGGGCTCAAGGAAGGCGACCAGGTCATCACCGGACCGTTTGATTCGGTGCGCGGCATGTTCGAGGGCGACGTCGTGAAGACCGCGCCGAAGCCGGGCGCCAACGGGCAAAAGTAAGCGACTGTCTCGCCGCACGCGCGTTGGCGCGAAGGCGGACGCAAACACATGTCACAGCTGTTCGAATCCATCCTGCTGGCGTTGTCATCGATCTGGGCCAACAAGCTCAGGTCGATGCTGACGCTGCTCGGCAACATCGTGGCCGTGTCGTCGATCATCACCGTGGTCGCGCTGATCACCGGTGTGAACGCCGCCGTGACGGATGCGATTGTCTCGGACCTCGGCGCCGACTCGTTCACCATCCAGCGGATGGGCATCACCCAGAACGAGGACGACTTCGAGCGCATGCGCAACAACCCGCTCGTCACGCTCGAGGATGCCGATGCCGTGAAGCGGTTCGCCACGTCGGTGCAATCGATCATGGCGCAGGCGCAAACGCAGACGCGCGTGGCGTATCGTGACGAGGAGCTGGAGACCATCCAGGTCCAGGGCGTGAGCGAGGAGTACCTCGACTTCGCGACGTTCGACGCCGAGGTCGGGCGCATGATGACGCCGACCGAAGTGACGCGCAAGCGGCCGGTCACCCTGATCGGCTGGGGCACGGCCGATCGATTGTTCAGGGGCGCCGACCCGCTCGACAAGCAGATCCGGATTG
>DATMJU010000704.1:0-4189 GCA_035553795.1 Vicinamibacterales bacterium | reverse complement strand
GACGATCCTGAAGGATCTGGATCGCGCGATCGATCTGCTGAAGACGCTGCCTTCCGAGGAAGAGCGCGACCGCGTTGCCGTCTACATGGACGGACTGGCGCAGATGCGTTCGGAGTGGAAACAGGCCGCGGCCGGGGGCGTCAGCCCTTCTGGTTCGAAACGACCCGCTTCCGCGCAGCGACGCGGAGCGCCTCCGGCACGTTCCGGTCGGTCGACAACTTCTTCACGTCGGAGTCGTTGAGGCGCTGCATCATGTTCATGCTCAGCGCGACCGGCGTCTTGGAATTCTTGGTCAGCGCCAGCAGCGTGCCGTAGTTCTTCGTCCAGGCGCGGCTCATCGCGATGGCGCGCAGGATTTCTTCCGACACGTTCCCCATCTTCGCAAACGCCTCGATCTCCGCGTCGTTGACCTTCGGGCAACTGAGCACCGCGGCCGCCACCATGCGATTGGGATCACGAATCAGGATCGCGCGCATCTCGCGCGTCCCCTTGGTGGCGCACTTCACTTTTTCCGGCACGGTCATGTTGGCCAGACGCTGCTGGAACGTCTGCTGCTTCTCTTCTTCCGTGCCTTCGATGTTGTCCAGACCCAAGCCGGTCTCGTCGGTGTCAACGAGCGGCACTTCGGTGTCGGGCGCCGGCGTGGCGCCGGCAGGAACACCACGCTTGTAGAAGAACTCTCGAATTTCGGTGGGAACATCCGATCGCGCAATGAAACTGGCCAGCACGTCGACAGGCAGGAGCTGCAGCGTGGCTTCAGCCGTTTCGCGGATCTCTGAATCGCTGTCGGACGTCAGCACCATCAGGATGCCGAGCTGCTCGAGGGGCCTTGGTGCAATGGCGCCCTGGGCCGCCAGCATGCGCACATCGCGCGCAACCTCGCCGCGCCGGAAGAAATCCAGCATCGGCGTGCTGAGCCCGGCGGCCATTAGTATCTGACCAGGAAGTCTTGGTAGTCGTCGCGACCGATGCGGGTCGACAGGACGTCGCCCGGTTCGCCGAGCAAGCGCCCGGCCTGGCCGTTGATGCTGAACTGAACGGCCGACGCGTTGTCACCAAGCAGGATGATCTCGTCACCCAGTTCGATGGGCACCGTCTCGCCCTGCTCCATCGTCCGGCCAATGATCTCGGTGCCGTCCGCGACGACGCGCAACTGGCAACGCGACGAAATCGTCAAGGTCACGACAACGGGCACCGGACGCGATACCGGGGTGCTCGTTTCGACGAAGCCACCAACCGGCACGACTTCCGCGCGCACAGGATCGATGCGGCGCGGCTCGACGACGGCGGCCTTGGGCACCTCGGCGAGCATCGAACGCACCATCGGCACACCGAAGTAGAGCAAGCCCGCGACCATGGGCACTGCGGCGCTAACGATCGCAAACATCCGGCTCGAGGAGGCCGCCGCTGCGGGCTCCGCGATCAGCACCGTCTGCGGCGCCGGAAATTCGTCAGGGTATGCGGCCGTGAATGCGGCGAGAAGTTGATCGGCGTTCAGACCGACCTCGCGCGCCACGGCGCGAACGATCGATCGGCGATAGATGCCTTCGGGCAATTCAGACAGCGCGTTACGTTCGAGCGATTCGATCGCACGTACGGATAGCTTGGTAGCTTCCGCTACCTGGCGAGCGGAGAGGCCCTTTTTCTCACGGGCTTCACGCAAGCGCGCAGACGGATCGAGCGGGCGGTTTTCGGCCACTTCGACTAAGTAACGTTGGTTGTTTGACAGAACTGCCTATCTTTCAATGGGCAGAGCGTTAATCTTAGGTGCCGGACGAGGCCGTTTCAAGCGCGAATCGAAGATCTTTGACACGTTTCTGCACAAACTCAGAAACGTCGCCTCCAGCCGCCGGAATCAATGTTCCGACCGCTGCCATGCCCGCTGCGCAGCTAGCCGCCAGTATGGGAATCGAAGGTATATCCAGTCCACCGATTCCAATTACCGGCTGCCCTGCTGCCACCTGGACTATCCGCTGCAGACCATCCTTACCCAAGTATTCGACCGCTGACTTGGATGCTGTAGGCATCACGGTGCCGGCGACGAGAAAGTCCGCGGCTTTCCGTGCAACGGCGGCTTCAACACTGTGCACCGAACATCCGATCAGGAAACCGGGAGGCACGATCCGCCGCACCTCAGCGGGAGGCATGCTCGCCTCTTTGAGGTGAACACCCGAAGCACGCGCTGCCAGCGCGACATCGACGCGGTCGTTAACCAGAACCTTGGCCTTGGTATTCGCCGTAAGGCCGATCAGCGATCGGACGAGGTCGACTAACCGGCCGGCATCGAGGTCATGTTCCCGGACCTGGATAAGGTCGACCCCGGCCTTGGCCGCGCCGGCGACCTGCTGTTGAAGCACTTCAATCCAGTCCTGCGGCCGAGCGCCCACCGCCAGCCCCAGCCGGCGCCGGTCGGTCACCAGGCACAGAATCATTGGTGATTGGGGAATGACGATTGCGGATTGGCCGGAGGCGGCGGCTCGTCGGGTTTTGAGCGAGGACCGAAGAGTTCGCCCAGTTCCGCGAGCGCGGACCAGACATTGAGCAGGCCGAGACCGGTAATGGCGCCTCGGGTGTAGTTGCTCCTCAGCAGCGAACTGAGCGTGGCGGACGACTCCATGAAGGCATTGCGGTCCCAGAATGCCGACCACGGGATCAGCACCAGGAGCAGGCCTGCCTCGAGCAAGAGGGCCACGAAAAGAAGCCGCCTGAACAGAAACTAGCCTCGCGCCTGGACTTTGGAGAGACGCTCGATCTGGCCGGCCACGTCGCGATAGCCGCCGGATTCGGATTCGAGCTCGACGAAGACGGCCAGCGCGCGGGAGTGCTCCCCCACCGACTCCAGCGTCTTCGCCAAGTCATAAAGCAAGGCACGCCCGGCATCCGGCGTTGGCGCGGGGGCCTCGGCCGCGCGCTCGAGCCACTCGATGGCGTGCGCGGAATCCTTGCGTTCGAGATACAAGCGGCCAAGCATCGAGGCGGCGTCGAAGCGCTGACGTGGAGACCGCGCAGCGCCTTCGAGGGCCTTGATCGCGTCGTCCACCATTCCCATCTCGTGGTAGGTCAGAGCGAGCCGGTACTGCTCGGCGGCCGCTTCCTCGGACGAACCGCGATTCGATTCGTCGCGCATGCTCCGGAACACCTGGTCGAGTGACCGCGGCGGCGGCGGAATCAGCGGCAGCGGCTTCACGTCCTCGTCCGATGCCGTCTCGCTCAGCATGTCGGTCAAGTCGATCTCGATGGCATGCGAGTCGTCTTGGGGCCTGTGTTCGCTGGCCGCAACTGCTTCGGCGCGCTCCTCTGGCCGTGGCTCCTCTACTGCTTCAGGGAGAGAGGCTGGCGGCGTATCGAACGAGACACCTTCGTTGAAGTCCATCTGGTCGGTGGCGAGGAACGGGCTTTCGCCGCTCAACCGCTCAGAGATGATCGCGTCAGGATCGTTCTCACCAAGCATCACGAGCGCCCGGCGGAACCGATCGATGTTGACCTTGTTCCACGGCTCGCGGGCCACGAGGTCTTCGCTGATGATGCGTGCTTCCATCGCGCGTCCGGCCTCGAGGTACGCCTCGGCCAGCGCCGCCTGCGCCTCGTACATCGTCGCCTCGAGCCCGCCATCGACGCAGATTTCGACCAGCCGCATCAACGCAATCAGGTGCGATCGCACGCGCGCGGTGAACTCGCTCAGCGCAACGGCGGCCTGCGCGAAATCGTTTTGCGCAAGCGCGACGTCGGCCACAGCGTCGATTGGCTGGTAGCCCGCATCGGCGTTGGATTCCGCCAGGCGGCATCCGAGCACCACCGCCTGCTGCGCCTGTCCCATGTCGATGCGGAGTGCCTCAACAACGGCAGCCTTGCCTTCCGGCAGGCGATTGCTGCGCAGCTCAACTTCCGCCAGCGTGAGCCAGAGGGCGGGGTTGCTCCCGGCGGTCTCCGCCGACAGATAGGTACGGGCGCGATCGAGATCGCCGCGCGCCACGAACGCCAGGGCGAGGCGGGCGCGAACATCGAGGTCGGAGGGATCGGCGCCGGCCACATCGACCAGTACTTCGAGGGCCTGTTCGGACTGCCCCGCCACTTCCAACGCGGAGGCCACCTGCTTGAGCTCCTCGGCGCTGCTGGCGAAGGCGCGGGCCTTCTGCGGATCGCTGCCGACATACGCCGCGAACAAGCGCGCGCGAATCGACTCGTCCGA
>DATMJU010000703.1:0-34487 GCA_035553795.1 Vicinamibacterales bacterium | reverse complement strand
CTCGTGTCCAGCTCGAGGTGCGTTCGCTCTTCGAGGCGTACTCACGGCGGATCGCCGCTGTCCGCGTCCTCGACACTGAGGCAATCCCAGGACTTGACGAGAACGAAACCCTAACAGCCCGCAGCTTCGAGGTGGGCCAACTGGGGCTCCCGGAGTTGTTGTTGATTCGCAGGGAGATCCTCGAGACCCGATCACAATACCTTGATGCCCTTTTGGAGGCCGCGCTCGCCAGCATCGATCTGGATGCCAGCGCCGGAGTACTGCGATGACGCTCAGAACGACGTGGATTCTCGTGGCGTGCGCCTTCGTAGGGGCGTGTGGCGGTGGCTCTGACACCACCGCCACGCCGCCGGCAGCGGAGTCTGCGGCCCCTGCGGCGGAAGCTCGCGCCGAGCCTGACGCGAATACGGTCCGCATTGAAGAAGGCATGCTCCGCGACCTCCGTATCACGCTCGACGAAGTGGAATCTCGGCCGGGCGGTGAGCAGATCACGTTGCTGGGTGAACTCGAAGTCGATCAGCGTGCGTACGCAGAGGTGGGCGTCCCTGTTCAAGCACGCGTGACACGCTTGTTGGTGAACGCCGGTCAGACCGTTCGTCGGGGGCAGACGCTTGCCGAGTTGACGAGTCCTCAGCTCGGGCAGGCACGTGCCGAGTATCTGTCGGCCGAGGCGCGGGTGAAGCTTGCGGATGCCGCGCTCGAGCGCAAGCGAGGTTTGGCCGCTGAGAAGATCGTTCCCCTCCGCGAAGTGCAGGAGGCCGAGTCGCAGGCCGCCGAAGCGCGCGCAGGGTTGCGAATGGCGCGTGCCGCTATCGGCGCATTCGGCCTCGAGCCGCCGTCCACGGACACCGCCGAGGCCACCGCGTCCACGTTCGTCCTGCGCTCGCCGGTCAGCGGCTCGGTCCTGGAACGACGTGCCGTGGTTGGCCAGATGCTCGACCCATCGACGCCTGCCTTCAAAATCGGAGACCTCTCAACCCTGTGGCTGACGGTCCACGCGTTTGAACGCGACGCCGTGCGTATTCAGAACGGTGCTCCGGCGCGGATCGTCTTTCCCGCGCTTCCGGGTCAGGACTTTCAGGGAAAG
Source organism: Vicinamibacterales bacterium (assembly GCA_035553795.1). Classification (GTDB taxonomy): domain Bacteria; phylum Acidobacteriota; class Vicinamibacteria; order Vicinamibacterales; family UBA2999; genus 12-FULL-67-14b. Next base: position 33,400 of record DATMJU010000703.1, on the reverse strand, counting down.
GTGGCGGTGGCCGGGCAGGCTGTCGAGTCTGAGTCCCGGACAGTTCCCATACGCATCAACGTCGAGAACATGAGTGGTGTGCTGCGGCCTGGCATGTCAGCGACCGCGGTGCTCCCTGTCGGTGCGTCAGGTGCTCCCATTCTGAGCGTGCCCGTCGCGGCCCTTCAGCGAGTCCGTAACGACTGGTGCGTCTTCCTGCCGAAAGGCGAGGGCACGTTTGAGATCCGCCGTATTGGGCGCGGACGTGACTTGGCCGGTGAAGTCGAAGTTCTCTCAGGCCTTCGCGCAGGCGAGCAGATTGTTGTAGATGGCGCCTTTCTCCTGAAAGCCCAGGCAGAGCGAGGCGAGGCGGCCCATGACGCGCACTGAGGCTTGCCATGATTAGCCGCCTGATTCGCGAATCGTTCCATGCGCCGCTGCTGACCGTCTTGCTCGTGACGGCCGGCACAGCGATCGGAGCGTTCTGGATGCAGGACCTCCGTCGCGATGTCTTCCCTGACCTCTCGGCGCCTGTGTTCAATGTGATTGCTCAAAACCCCGCCATGGGAGCGGAGGAGCTCGAGACAGCCATTGCGATTCCACTTGAAGTCGCATTGGCCGGTCTTCCGGACGTCCGTCGTGTGAGATCGAACTCGCAGCTTGGCGTGTCGCAGGTCACGATCGAGTTCGAGCCGAATGCGGACTACTACCGGTCTCGTCAATTTGTCGCCGAGCGCGTCGCACAGGTCACGGGGCAGCTGCCACCAGGAACTGACCCGCCACTGATCTCCAGCCTGACCGGTCGTCTGAACGAAATCTTCGAGTTCACGCTTGAAGCGGAGCCGGGCACGGCCGATCTGATGGCCCTGCGCGATCTGGCGGAGTTCGAAGTCAACAACCGCCTCTTGGCCGTTCCCGGTGTCGCGGCCGTCGAACGGCTTGGCGGCTACCTTCGCCAGTTTCAGGTGCAACTCGACCCCGAACGGATGTCGGCTCGCCGCATCAGCCTCGACGAAGTGATGCATGCGGTCGAAGAGTCGAACATTAACGCGTCCGGTGGCATCGTAGCCCAGGGCGCCATTGAATGGACCGTGCGAGCGCTTGGCCGCGCCCAGACAATCGATGACCTGCGCAGGACCGTGGTCGCCACGCGCGGCGACGTGCCGGTGCTCCTCGGCGATGTCGCGGATATTCAAGAAGCGGCGGCAGTCCGACGCGGCATCGCCCACCGCCTGAAAGGCGAGGTCGTGAGCGCGCGGGTGATTAAGCAGTTCGGCTCCGACACCGTGCAGGTCGCCGCAGGCATCCGCGAAGCGGTCGAGGACATCCGCCGGGCACTGCCCAAGGGCGTGCAGCTGCGGATCGTGTACGACCAGTCGCAGCTGGTGAACTCGGCGCTTGGCGGCGTGGGACGGGCCGTGATGGTCGGAGGCGTCTTCGTCGTGCTCGTGATCCTGCTCCTACTCGGGAACGTACGGGCCGCACTCGTCGTGACGTTGACGATTCCGCTGTCGATCGCCCTCGCCGGATTGTTCCTGCACCCACTCGGAATTGGTCTCAACACGATGACACTCGGTGGCCTTGCCATCGCCGTCGGGTTGCTCGTGGATGCCGCGATCATCATGGTCGAGAACATCCTGCATCGACTGAGCGGCGCCGCCTCCAAACGCGAGCGACGCGAGCGGGCACTGTCAGCCGCTCTGGAAGTGGCACGGCCGATCGCGTTCGCAACCCTGATCGTGATCGTCGTGTTCCTGCCGCTCTTCGGCATGTCCGGCATCGAAGGACGCATGTACCAGCCGCTCGCCGCGGCGGTGATCGCCGCGATGGTGGCGGCTCTGGTGCTGTCCCTGACGCTCGTACCGACTGCCGCGGCCATGCTGCTGCGGCCAACCCGCTCGGGAGCAGACGAAGATGTCGCCCTGTTGCGGAAGGTCAAACAGTGGTACGCACCCGCATTGGACCGTTGCCTGCGGCATCCAGGCCTCGTCGCAATCGTGACAGTCCTGATCGCCGCGCCGGCGATCGTGCTCGGTACGCGCATCGGCAGCGATTTCATGCCGCAACTGGATGAGGGCGCCTTTTTGCTGCAGACCGTCTTGCCTGCCGAAGCGGCACTGGAAGAAGTCGACCGGCTGAATCACCGCGTCGAAGACATTCTGCGAGAGGTTCCCGAGGTTGAGGACGTCGTTCGGCGGACAGGCCGCGCCGAACGCACCGAAGACCCGATGCCGCACACCGTCTCGGATGTCTTAGTAGTCCTCAAGACGGACCGATCCCGCAGCCTTGAAGAGATCGAGACCGATATGCGCGAGCAGCTCGAAGACGTCCCGGGAGTGGCCGTGCTGTTCACGACGCCGCTTGGGATGCGCATCGACGAGGGACTGGGCGGCACGCCGGCTGACCTCTCCGTTCGGATTTTCGGGCCAGACCTCGACGAACTCGCCCGGCTTGCGGAGCAGGTGGAGGCACTCGTGCGGGGCGTGGACGGGATTGCGGATCTGCGTGCGGAACAGCTCACGGGTTTGCCACAGCTACAGATCGCGGTGAACCGTGAGGCAGCGGCACGAGTGGGGCTAGCACCGGGTGACGTCATCAGGGCGGTCAGGATCGGACTTGTGGGTGAAGAGCAGTCGGAGATCTGGCTCGGACAACGTCGGTTCGACCTGGTTGTGCGACTTCGTGAGGATCATCGCACCACGTTCGATGCGATTCGCACGCTGTTCATTGACGGTCACGACGGCACCCGCATTCCTCTCGGACAGCTGGCGGACATCACCCAGACGTTCGGTCCGGCCGCCATCCGCCGAGAGGCCGGCTCACGGCGCATCGCCGTGGAAGCCTCCGTCAGCGGACGCGATCTCGGTAGCACGGCTGCGGAAGTCAGAGAGATTCTGGCGAGCCAGCTGAAACTGCCATCAGGGTACTTCTTCGATTTGGGCGGGCGTGTAGAGAGCCAGGCGCGAGCTTCACAGGCGTTGTCGCTGGCGATCGGTGCGGCCCTGTTTGGTGTGTTCGTGCTGTTGTTGATTGCACTCGGCTCTGCGGTCGAAGCCGTAATGATTCTTGGAACCGTGCCCATCGCGTTCGTCGGCGGGATTCTGGCCCTGCTCCTTGCTGGGGAGACGTGGAATGTATCGTCGCTCGTCGGCTTGATTGGATTGTTCGGGATCGCGGTGCAGAACAGCCTCGTGCTGGTGACCCAGACACGCGGGCTGGTTGCAGAAGGCAGAGCACTGCCGGCAGCGGTCCGAGAAGCGAGTATCGGCCGAGTGCGGCCGAAGCTGATGACCGCCGGCACTGCCACGCTGGGCCTGCTCCCGTTGCTGGTCCTGCAGTTGCACGGAACCGAGATTGAGCGGCCACTCGCGATCGTGATGATCGGCGGCCTGGTTACCTCAACGCTGTTCACGTTGCTCGTGCTTCCGACGTTTTACCTGCAGGTGCACGGGTGGCTCGAACGGCGTGCGGCACGTTTGAGTACCGAAACGGCTTGACTGATGGCACACGACCACCGACACGAGACCGGGCTCCAAGCGGGCAGCCAGTCGCGGCCCATCGCCATCACGTTGGGGCTCGTGGTCCTGTACATGGGTCTCGAAGTGGTCGGGGGCATCCTGTCCGGCTCACTCGCACTCCTGGCGGACGCCGGACACATGCTGTCGGATGCCGGTGCACTTGCACTCACGCTGTTCGCCATGAAGGTGGCTCGACGACGGCCGACGGCCGAGCGGACGTATGGGTATTACCGTGCGGAAATCCTGGCAGCGCTCGCGAACGGTGCGACGCTCGTCGCGATTGCTATCTACATCTTCGTCGAAGCGTTCGAACGGTTTCGTGACCCGCCAGAGGTCCAGGGGCCACTGATGCTGGCTGTCGCGTGCGGCGGCTTGCTTGTTAATGGCGCGGGACTCTGGATCCTGCGCCGAGGCCGCGAAGGCAATCTCAACGTGCGTGGCGTGTGGCTTCACGTGCTGACCGACGCGTTGGGAAGCATCCAGGCCATTGTTGCCGGAGCCCTGATTTGGGCATTTGCATGGGATTGGATCGACCCTGTCGCCTCTGTCTTGATTGGGCTGCTGGTGATCTATTCGTCCTGGTCTCTGATTGCCCAATCAGTTGCGGTGCTGATGGAAGGAGCGCCAGGAAACGTGAAGGTGGACGACGTGCGCTTTGCATTGCTTGACCTGCCCGGTGTGTCGAGCGTTCATGACCTGCACGTTTGGACGATTACGAGCGGCTTTGTTGCCCTGTCTGCCCATGTCACCTGCGCCGACCCAACGAAGCGGGACGTCGTGCTGGCGTCCGCGCAGCGCGTACTCGCCGAGCGCTTCGGCATTCAGCACTCCACAATTCAGATCGACCGGGATCCGACATGCGACGGTGTGGCGCACGCAACGCAGGATCCTCCAATTCGACAGAGTCACTGAATACCCATGTGGAATCGAGTGCGTTATACCGTCTGGGCGCCGGCGTACGACCTCATTGCGAACGCAGCCGGATTCGAGGCCGCGCGTCGTTCGTCAATCGAGCGGCTGCGGCTGGCTCCGGGCAATCGGGTGTTGATAGTGGGCGCCGGAACGGGACTGGATCTGCCGCACCTGCCCTCGAACGCCGATGTGACCGCGGTTGATGTCACGCCGGCCATGCTGAAACGACTCGAACAGCGTGCGGCGAGCACACGTCAGTCTGTGACCACGCGGATCATGGACGCGAGGCAGCTTGCATTCCCCGATTCGTCTTTCGACGCCGTCTTGATGCACTTGATCCTCGCGGTCATGCCTGACCCGGAACGAGGCTTACGGGAAGCGGCTCGGGTGCTGAAGCCCGGAGGCAGGATCGGGGTGTTCGACAAGTTTCTCAGGGATGAGGAGCGGCCTTCGCTGAAGCGACGCGCGTTCAATGCGCTCGCCAAGCCGCTGTTCTCGGACCTGAATCGCAGATTCGGCCCGCTGGTTGCTGGAACTCCACTCGCGATCGAACACGACCAACCCGTCGCCTTTGGAGGGACGTACCGCGTGGTGACGCTAATCAAGAACGACAGCGGCTCGCCGTCGACAGACCGCGCAGCATGAACAAGACACGATTCGCAGTCCCGAAGATGGATTGCGCGGCTGAGGAGCGACTGGTTCGGATGGCTCTTCGAGGACGCGAGGAGGTGCATCGAATCCAGGCGTTCCTCGACGCGCGCGAGCTCGTGGTCGTGCACGAGGGCGACGCCCAGGACATCGCGAATATCATTCGGCCGCTGAACCTTGGGGCCGCGATTCTGGAGACCACCGAGGCCTCCGAGGTCGATGAAGTGGAGCCTCCTTCCAGTGCGGAGGAAACTCGCACGCTGAAGATCGTGCTCGCGATTAACGCGGGGATGTTTGCCGGCGAAGCCATCGGTGCCTGGGTAGCAGATTCATCTGCACTGCTGGCCGACTCTCTGGACATGTTCGCCGACGCCGCGGTGTACGCCATTGCGCTGTTCGGAGTCCATCGTGCGCAGGCCACTCAGCTCAGGGCCGCGCACGTCAGTGGCGTCCTGCAGCTGTTGCTGGCCATCGGCGCACTCGCCGAGGTCTTCCGCCGCGTGGTGTTTGGAAGCGAGCCTGAAGCGCCGCTCATGGTCGTCGTTGCACTCGCGGCGCTGATCGCAAACGTCACCTGCATGTGGTTGCTCGCACGCCACCGCCACGGTGGTGCGCACATGAAAGCGAGCTGGATCTTCACGACGAACGACGTGGTCGCGAACCTGGGTGTGATTGTGGCTGCTGGCCTCGTCGGGCTGACCGGGTCGAATGTCCCCGACCTTGTCGTTGCGGCCGTTATCGCGCTTGTCGTCCTGAACGGCGCCATACGCATCCTTCGCCTGAGGGGCTGATCGTGGAAGAAACCTTCGGCATGGATGTCCAGGTCGTGCGCAGCCGATCGCAGTGATCGTCCTCGCGGGGTGGCTCCTTTCGAGCTACCGGCCGCCGTTCAACGCGTCCCGGTCGTCGCCGCACCTTCGACGATCGATTCGAGGCCGACCGACACCAAAGTGAACAGGACGAAGCCGACAAGAAACGCGAGGGTTGAGTACTTGGTGTCTTCGCGTGATTCGTGCGCTTCCTCCAAGATGTCCTCAACTGCCGCCAACGTCAGCAGCCCTGCAACAAAGACCAAGGCCGCCATCTGGAACGATTCCGGCGCGCCCCGCAAGCCGAAGTACGCGAGCATGGCGCCGGCAGTACAGAACATTACGAATGAGGCCGACAGCCACAGGCGCTTGCGGCGCGGAACGTTATTGGACCGAAACGTGGCAATGGAGGCGTACCCCTCGGGCACGTCGGCGAGGATTTGCCCAGAGGCCAGAACGATCGCGAGGGACAAGGACACCGCCGAACCCGCGCCGAGCACCAGTCCGTCGCTGGCGAGATCGATCGCGACGGCGATGTAGATCATCCACATGCCAGTTCGCTTTTGGCCGGCCTGCCTGGACTGCAGCTGTTGTACGCCTGCTTGGAGAGCGATGTACACCAGTCCGCCGGCGCCGAATGCCGCTGCGAGCCACCAGCCGGCCAGGACGTTCAAGGCATTGGGAATCAGTTCAACAGCGACGATAGCGATCACGATGCCGGACGCCGCGTGCAAGGCCCAGTTCAGCAGACGCGGCGACGGCTTCCAGAACTCGGCAATCAGCCCGCCGGCAAAGTTCCCGGCGCCCGGGAGAAGCGATAAGAGGAGGACCTGCCACAGTTCACTCATGGATGTTGTGAACTCAGATCTGCGCTTGTCACATATGTGACTCTATGCTCGTTGTGGTAGGTCGGCTACTGTGTGCACTTGTAGAATCCGCCATACCCCACTTCCAGATCCTTTCCGATCCGCAGCCGGGCATCGGCCTGCCGCGCCTCATTCTCGGCCGCGCCCTCGTACGCAGCGGCCACGACCGTGACGTCGTCACTCGACAACTCGAAACCGTCCCCCGCTAACGTCTGGTATCGAACCGTCATCGGAACCAGGCGGCCGTGCAGCTTGATCACGCCGCGGCTGTCGCCGGCGCCCGGCACCGTCGCGGCAGCCACTGCCGCATCGCCCGCCGCGTAGCCGAACCGGCAGACCGGTCCAGACCCGAGCACCCGCCGCAGTTCCTCATCAGTGAGCGACTCGAGGTCGGTCGTGGTGAGGTCGGCGCGCCGGGCCGCCTCGCCGGCCGGCATCTCTTCGGCCGGGGCCTTCGGCTTGCGGTCTGGCTGTACGCCTTCGCGCTCCAGCGCGCGAATCAGGTACTTCATCTCCGCGATCTCCTTACGCTGGGCCTCGATGATCTCGTCGGCGAGCTTGCGCACGCGCGGATCTTCGATGCCGGACCGTTCGCTCGTGAGAATGGCGATCGAGTGATGCGGGATCATCGCCTGCATGAAATCGACGCCGCTCACGGTCACCTGCGAACGCACCAGCCACGTCGTCAACCCAAAGGCCAGGGCCGCTCCGACGAAGATGGCGATGTTCACCGTGCGATTCTTGTACATGTTCAGCATGTAGCCGAGCATGATGATCGCCATCACCGCCCCCATGAGCAGCGCCATCCACGCCCGCGTCTCACTGAAGAACGCATGGTCCCAGATATAGGTGTGGATGTACATCAGCCCAAACATCACCAGCGTGGACGTGGCGATCATCGCGGCGAATCGCCAGTAGCTCATCTGCATCGCTCCCCCTGTCTGATCGTTCGTGGGTGCATTCGCGAACTCGAAATCGATTGAGCCCGTTGGGCGCTATCCACCTGCAGGCCGGCGTGGCCGGCTGGACGTATGCGAATGGCGGATCTTCCAGCCGTTCTCGCCTTTGATCAGCACGTAGGTGGCCAGCCCGGAGGAGTCGATTTCGCGCGTCCCCATCTTCGCTTTGAGGAAGTACTCCGACCGGACATAGGCGGACTGGCCACCCGGCAGAATCGAGACCGTGATATCCCGATGCCCGAACTGCAGGTTCTCAAACGCTTTCAACTCAGGTCCGAGATGGCCGTCTCGATAGGCTGCCCATCCGTTGTCGACGCCGCCCCCTTCGTAGATAGTCACGTCAGGGTGATAGAAGGTGCCAAGCTTCTCCAGGTCCTTCGCGTTGAACGCCGCGTCGTACTCGGCCAGCCGCTTCTCGATCAGGGCAACTTCTCCGGTCGAGAGGGAGGCCTGATGTCCGTCGTGTCCGTCGTGTCCGCCAGTCTGCTCGCCGCCCCCCACCGTCACCTGCGCCAAAGCCGCCCCGGAGAGGAGCGCACACAGCCCCGCCGCGATCATGATTCGCCTCATCTCAGTCTCCCTCTCAGCCTGACGATCTAGTAATTACCGTTCGTCGCCGCGAGCCGTACTTCCTTCGCCATCAACATGGCCTTGCCGTTCTTGTCCTTGCCGTCCGTCGTGATGACGACGATCCGCTCGCCGACCTTGATGTCTTCCGCTTTCGCGGCTTCCTTGCCCCTGAGAATCTTCGTTCTGTCGTGCAGCATCACCATGACCTCCTTCTTCTCGGTCGTCGTGATGTGCAGGTGCTCGCCTTCGATCGAGGCGACCGTGCCCATGAATTTCTGCTCATGGGCGGCGGCAGGGACCGCCAGCACCAGCGCGAGCCCCAGGACGACCAGGGCGCCTCGCGTTGTACGATTCGTCCGTATCATTCGTGTCCTCCATGCTTCGGTTTCGTGCGTTTCGGCGCGGCTCCTTCGCCTTCCAGGAACCGCCGGATCTCTTCCTCCTCGGTCGAGCTCTCGAGGCTGCGCGGGTTCATCGCTTCCATCCGCTCGATCTGCTCCGGTGTCAGCTTCGGCAGCTGGCGGACGAAGTGCACTAGCTTCCAGCTCTCGTGTTCTCCCTCGGGTGTTCCGGTGCCCCACGCGGGCATTCCCGTGAGCTTCACGCCGTTCTCGATGATGTAGAACAAGGTGCCGTCACTGAGGTCCTGCGTGGCCGGCAGCCGCATATCGGGCGCCCGCGGGTACAGCCCACGCCCGATCTCGGTCTGTCCGTCGCCGTTGTTCGCGTGGCACAGGGCGCAGTGATCCGCCCAGTGAGCCATACCGGCTTCGATCACCCCATCGTCCAGGGATACCGGATTGCTTTGATTCTTCGCCGACGCGGGGATCGCCAGCGCCCGCAGCCGGCCAGCGGCAGCTGCCTCGAATGCACTGGGTTCCGGTCTGGCGCTGATGCCGGACGAGAGGAATGCGATCGCGCCCACAGCGGTGGCGACACCGACGAGCGCGAAGGCAATGACAAGCCACTTCCCAATGCGTTTGATCATAGGCACCTGCGCATCTAAAACCAGACCCGTACGCCGAGCGCCAGCCGCGCTTCGCCGATGTCCTCGCCTTCCGACTTCGCCAGATCGGCGGTACCGAAGAACTTGCGATTCCAGGTGACGCCCACGTAGGGCGCAAGCTCGCGCCGAATCTCGTAGCGGAGGCGGAGGCCCGCGTTCATCGAGCTCAATCCAGCGCCCAGGCCGCGTTGGGGGTCCGACTTCCCGTAGATGTCAACTTCCACAAGGGGCTGAAGGACCAATCGATTGGTGAGCAGCAGCTCGTACTCGCTCTCGAGACGGACGTGCGTACGGCCGGACTCACCGACGTACGCCGTTGCCTCCACCTCGAACCAGTACGGCGCGAGGCCCTGTATGCCGACAGCCGCCCATGTCCGGGCCGGACCGGGCCGGACATCCTGGCGAACGCCGACCACCAGATCCCACCAGCGAGCGATCGCGCGCCCGTAGAGCGTATGGGCCTCCGCTTCACCGAGATCGCCGTCTGCGGCCTCTCCTTCCGTCCGGAACCAGAATCGGTTCACGTCACGACCGATCCAGCCCTTGTTGTCCCAGCTGAAACTTGAGCTGCCGTCGCCCGCCTGCCACTCCAGCTGATCGAACAGCACGTAGGTGAACACGGCGTCATCGTGCACCGTGTGCTGTCCGTGGAGCTCGGGAAACGCCGCTTTCCGGTCTTCGTCCGTAATGGGAGGAAGCCCGGTCGGTGGAGGCTGGCCAGGCGGATAGGGCGCCGGATCGCCAGGCTTGTGCGTGGGGTGACCCTGCTTTGGCGGTGGCGGCGGTTGTGGCTTCGCCTGCGAGGCCTCGTGACCGCCGTGCTCGTGAGGCGGTGCGGGAAGAGGCGCAGACGGCGCCTGCCCCGCGACCACCGACGGGAATGCCACTACGGCGGCCATGATGATCATCAGTGCGCGCAACACCAGCCCGCCGCTCATTCTTCGACCCTCACTTCCCGGAACATGCCCGCTTCCATGTGGTAGAGCAGGTGGCAGTGATACGCCCAGCGGCCCAGCGCGTCGGCGCGCACGCGATAACTCCGTTTCGTGCCGGGCGGCATGTCGATGGTGTGCTTGCGGACGAGGAACTCGCCGTCGTCGCCCTCGAGATCGCTCCACATGCCATGCAGATGTATCGGGTGGGTCATCATCGTGTCGTTGACCAGGACGATGCGCAGGCGCTCGCCGTAGGTGAGCCGGAGCGGTGCCGCGTTCGAGAACTTCACGCCGTCGAACGACCAGGCGAACCGCTCCATGTGCCCCGTCAGATGCAGTTCGATCGTCCGGCCCGGCTCCCGTCCGTCAGGGTCGTCGAACAGACTCCTGAGATCCGCATATGTCAGAACGCGGCGACCGTTGTCCCGGAGACCGATGCCCGGATCGTCGAGGCGCGACGTCGGCATCATCGTCTGCATGTCCACCAGCGGATTCCCCTCTTCGCTTGGCGGGTGCGACTGCATCGTCATCGAGGCCATGTCATGACCAGCGTGCGGATCGGGCGCCTGTGGCTTCTGCGCGGGCATGTTGTGGCCCGCGTGTGGATCAGGCGCGACAGGTTTCTGCGGCGGCGCGGTATGACCGGCGTGCGGGTCCGCGGCGACGGCTTTCGGGGACGGCATCTTGTGCCCGGCGTGCGGATCGTCAGGCTTGGCTGCCGGCGCCGCTGCCGTGCCCATTGCGCTCATGTCGTGACCCATCCCTCCGTGGCCCATGTCCGCCATGGTGAGCAGCGGGCGAGGATCGGGCTCCGGCACCGGGGCACTCAGCCCTTCGCGGACCGCCAGAGTGCCGCGGGCGTAGCCGGTGCGGTCCATCGACTGCGCGAAGATCGTGAACGCGTCTTGGCCGGTCGGTTCAACAATGACGTCGAACGTTTCCGCGACCGCAATCCGGAACTCGTCGATGGTGACGGGATGGACGTTCTGGCCGTCGGCGGCGACCACGGTCATCTTCAGACCGGGGATGCGGACATCGAAGTAGGTCATCGACGAGCCGTTGATGAAACGCAGGCGGACGCGCTCGCCGGGCTTGAACATCCCCGTCCAGTTGCCGGCCGGTGCCGTCCCGTTCATCAGGTAGGTGTAGGTGTAGCCCGAGACGTCGGCCAGATCCGTCGGCGTCATCCGCATCTCGCCCCACGCGGCGCGGTCGACCAGTGTCTCGCCCAGGCCGCGCCTGCGGATGTCGCGGAACAGGTCTCCGACCGTGCGCTTGTTGAAGTTGTAGTAGTCCGCCTGCTTCTTCAACTTTGCGAACACGCGCTCGGGATCTTCATCCGTCCAGTCCGACAGGAGGACGACGTGCTCGCGGTCGTAGCGGAAGGGCTCTGGCTCTCGCGGTTCGATGATGAGCGCGCCGTACAGTCCGAGCTGTTCCTGGAACGCCGAGTGGCTGTGATACCAGTACGTGCCGCCCTGCTTCACATCGAACCGGTAGACATACGTTTCGCCAGGGGCTATGCCGTTGAAGCTCAGACCCGGAACGCCGTCCATATTGGCCGGCAGCAGAATGCCGTGCCAGTGAATCGAGGCGTAGTCGTCCGCCAGCCTATTCGAGGCGCGCAGCGTCACGGTATCGCCCTCTTTCCAGCGCAGAATCGGGGCCGGGATCGAGCGATTCACGGCGTGCGCGAACCGGGGCGCACCGGTGAAGTTCACCAGCGTCTCCTCGAAGCCCAGGTCGAACTCGGTGCCCGACAGCACGCCCGTGTCGCGGCGCGCCACACCCTGGGCCCAGGCGCGCTCACCCCACAGGCCGAGCCCGGCGGCCACGCCGCCCATGGCCAGGCCCTTGACGAACGTCCGGCGCGATGGCCGTGACAACGATGGATTGCGCGGATGCTTCTGAAGTCTCATGTTGCGTCTGATCGATGCTCATGCGGTCGGCGTCACTGCCGCCCGCCGTCGTGCGTGATGCGGTGGCGTCTTCGTCGGCGTTAGCTCTTCGCCGAAGACAAGTTTCAGGCCGCGCCACATGCGCGTGGCGCCGCTGCGCGGCCGAGTGAACTGTCAGGAGGCTGGGCGCGACTCGAGGGAGGCGCCTACGGGAGGGCGATCAGATGCGGAGAACGAGCGGAGCGCACGTGGGCGATGGCGTGTCGAGCGGTGGACTCGAGCCCGAGTACACGCGGAGCGGCATCGGTCGGGACAGATACGCAGCCATCGGGAGAACGTGCTGCACGGCCGTGATGAGGCCGACATCAGCCCGCACGGCTGACAGCGACGCGGCTGTGACATCCCCAAGTGCTTGATGGCTACTGCAGTTCTGATGCGGCGGAGCACCCATGGCAGCCTGATTCACGTGCGACTCGCGATCGGGTGGCACTGAGGCGTGCTGATCATGATCGGCGTGCTGATCGTGATGTCCCGCCGTGGCGTATTCGTCCTGTGCCGGAGGCGCGCAGAGCACGGCGCAGACCGGCCCGCTCACGGGAAGGGTCGCGAGGAGGGACAGCACGGCGACGCTGATTGTCCGCTGCCAGACGAGGCGCACGAAACGAGTATACGCCACGCGGCCTCCCGTCACAGCGTCACCCGGCGCAGGCGCAACGCGTTACCGATGACCGACACAGAGCTGAAGCTCATCGCCGCCGCCGCAATCATCGGGCTCAACAGTAACCCGAAGAACGGATAGAGCACGCCGGCCGCGATCGGCACACCCGCCGCGTTGTAGATGAACGCAAAGAACAGATTCTGTTTGATATTGCGCAGTGTCAGTCGGCTGAGGCGGCGGGCACGCACGATGCCCCGCAGGTCGCCTTTGACCAGCGTGACGCCGGCGCTTTCCATCGCCACGTCTGTCCCGGTGCCCATGGCGATCCCGACGTGCGCCTGAGCGAGAGCCGGGGCGTCGTTGATGCCATCACCCGCCATCGCCACGATGCGACCCTCGCGCTGCAACCGCTTGATCACATCCGCCTTCTGGTCCGGCAGGACGTCCGGGATGACATCGTCGATACCCAGCGTCTTCGCCACCGCTTCGGCCGTCGTTCGATTGTCACCGGTCAGCATCACCACGCGGAGGCCTTCGTCATGGAGCTGCTGAATAGCCTCCGGCGTCGTGTCCTTGATGGGATCGGCCACGCCGATGAGCCCTGCGGCACGCCCATCGACAGCCACGAACATGACCGTCTGGCCTTCGCGGCGGGAACGGTCCGCTGACTCCACAAGGGCGCTGACGTCGACACCCTGCTGCTCCATCAGGGCGCGGTTCCCCAGTGCGACGTCGTGGCCCTCAATGCGACCCTGTACGCCCTTGCCGGTGACCGACTCGAAGGTGTCGGTGGTCGTGAGCGCGACGTTGCGCGCCTCCGCGCCAGAGACAATCGCCGCCGCGAGTGGATGTTCACTGCCACGCTCCAGGCTGGCCGCGAGGCGGAGCAGTTGCGCCTCGTCCCAGCCGGCCGCCGGCTGCACGTTGACCAGCGACGGCTTGCCCAGCGTCAGGGTGCCGGTCTTGTCGACCACCAGCGTGTCGACCTTGCGGAACACTTCGATCGCTTCGGCGTTCCTGAACAGGACGCCTGCCTGGGCACCCTTGCCGGTCGCGACCATGATGGACATCGGGGTCGCGAGACCGAGCGCACACGGGCAGGCGATGATCAGCACGGCCACCGCATTGATGATCGCGAAGGCCATCGCCGGCTCGGGCCCCACCATCGCCCAGACGATGAACGTGACGAGGGCGATGAGGATCACGGCCGGCACGAAGTAGCCGGACACGGTATCGGCCAGCTTCTGGATCGGGGCCCGGCTGCGCTGCGCCTCGGCCACCATCTGCACGATGCGCGCGAGCAGCGTGTCAGCGCCGACCCGCTCCGCCTGCATGATGAGAGAACCGGTGTTGTTCACCGTGGCCCCAGTCACACGGTCGCCGGTCTGCTTTTCCACCGGCATCGGCTCGCCGGTGACCATCGACTCGTCCACCGCGCTGGCCCCCTCGAGCACGACGCCGTCCACCGGCACCTTCTCGCCTGGCCGGATGCGCAGCCGATCTCCGGGCTGAACCTGGTCCAGCGGCACATCCTCTTCACGCCCATCGTCGTGAACCCGCCGGGCCGTCTTCGGCGCGAGGCCGAGTAAGGCCCTGATCGCAGCGCCGGTCTGGCTGCGGGCACGCAGCTCCAGCACCTGCCCGAGCAGGACCAGCGTCACGATGACCGCGGCAGCTTCGAAGTAGACGGCGACCTGGCTCGCCTCGTCTCTGAACGACGGCGGGAAGATGTCGGGGAACACGATCGCGATCACGCTGTAGATGTAGGCGACGCCAACGCCGAGCGCAATCAGCGTGAACATGTTCAGGCTGCGGTTCGCGACCGAATACCAGCCGCGGACGAAGAATGGCCATCCGCCCCAGAGCACGACCGGCGTTGCCAGGAGCAGTTCGATCCAGCCGAGCGGGCCGCGCATGAGCAGCTGCTCCAGCGGTCGGCCTGGAACCATATGACCCATGGCGATGATCACCAATGGGATCGTGAGCGCCGTGCTGGCCCAGAACCGCCGGCGCATGTCGCGCAGCTCGTGGTTCTCCTCTTCCTCGGCGGCCACGGTCTCGGTTCGAGCGCCATTCCGCAGATCGGGCAGCTCCCCGGCTCGTCGCGCACGATCTCCGGGTGCATCGGGCAGGTCCACTGCGTCCGCGTGGCCGGCGTAACGGGCACCGCGGGCTCGAGCGCCATGCCGCAATTGGGGCACGCACCCGGTCCCTTCTGCCGTACCTCCGGGTCCATCGGGCAGATGTAGTCCACCTCGCGCCCTGATGGCGCAGATGCGGGGAGTTTCGATGGGGGACGGGATTCTAGGAATTCCGCCGGGCTCGCGCGGAACCGCTCGAGGCAGCTCTGGCTGCAGAAGTAGTAGGTCTGCCCCTTGTGATCGGCATGACCAACGGCGTCGGCAGGCGTGATCGTCATGCCGCAGACCGGATCGACGACCTCATCGGGTGCGGGTATCGCGTGGGCGTGCCGAGCTGTCATGTCAACCTCCACCCCGATCACGCATCGCCCGGATTTCCATTACACCCCCGAACGGAGGAGGTTGCGGGGCCCTCCGTCGGAGCGCCCCGTCGACCCTATCGATCGAACTGAGAAGGACTTGCGTCGAACTTGGCTTTGCACCCCTTCGAGCAGAAGTAGTACGTCTTCCCGTTGTGTTCACTCGTCCCCGCCGCCTTGGCGGGATCCACCTGCATACCGCAGACGACATCGCGTTCCATGTACAGCCTCCTGTTGGTTGTACTGCCTTCACGCACCCCCGCGCCTCTCATTACAGTGCCACAGTCATAGGCGCGCATCCGCGGGTGATGATGCTCTCAGTGCGAGTGCGAGTTGATTTTGGCCCCCGACTCCTTGATCCACTGCTCGTACTGTGCGGGCGTCATTTCGTCGAAGCGCTCGACGAACGTGGCGATCGCCCACAGGTCTTCTGTGGAATGGCTGCCGCCGAACGCCGGCATCCCGGTGTGGCGGATGCCGTGGTGAAGAACCCAATAGACCTCTCGCAGCTCCATCTCACGCGCGACGTTCGCGAGGTCCGGAGGCTCCGGCTTCATGCCTCGCCCGAACTCACCGCGTGAACCGCCCGGCGTGCCGTGACACGGCACGCACATCGCCTGGTACTCGGACGCGCCCTTGCGCAGCATCGCGTCGGTTACTTCGGCAGGTTCCGAGATTTCGCCGCGGGTCGCTGCTTCCTCGGCGTGCGCCTTGATGGAGTTGTCCGACACCGTGGCGAAGAACCATTTGACGCCGGGCAGGTAATCCTCGGAGGCGGCGACGTTCGCGGCGCCGGAGTAGGCGAATGCCACCAGGCCCAGACCCAGGAACACCACGACCAGCACAACCGTCAACGAGATGAGCACCGCGGACCGCTTCATGGTTCCCCCTGTCCGAGCCCGTCCGTTCGCATCCGCGCGATGACTTAGCTTCGAACGTTGAGCATCGGCGTCCGTCGGGTTCGGATGCAGGGATAGTGCCCATGCTCAGGTCGAGGGGGCCGGAAGGGGAGCAACCGCGCACTAAAAAATCTTCAACGCCGCCTGACATGCCTTTTCGCACCGCCGACAGGACTCCGCGCAAACCCGGCAGTGCTCATGCTTCGAGGCGTGCCGCTCACATTCGTCTGCGCAGAGTCGGCATGCGCTGACGCACGCCTCGAGCATCTTACGGATGACTTCCTCGTTCGAGCCCGTCCTGCGGTTGGCCACTGTTGCCGTCGCAAGGCACACATCCGCGCAATCCAGGTTCAGCCGAATGCACTGGCGCAGCTGTGCGACCATCTCTTCAGCCAGACACGCGTCTGCGCACGAGGTGCAGGTCTGGGCACATTCATAGCTCGCCTCGATGAACTGCAGCAACGCTTCATTGACGTTGCCCTTGACGTCGGGATGGCTGGCGATCATTTCTTTGGTTTGCATTCGAAAGCTCCAGTTCGACTGTCGGCGCTCGGCGATGAGCGGCGATCCGATGACGGGTTCTCCGATGCAACTGCCGCACCGGATCTTGCAAGCTCATACAATGGGCTGGTGGATGCCGCCGAGCGCGACGCTCCGCTCGCCTTGCTCATCGAGAACCATCGCGCGTTTCTCCGCTATCTGGAGGGTCGCGTGGGCGACCGCGCACTGGCCGAGGACATCCTCCAGGAGGCCTTCGCGAAAGTCGTGACGCGCCCCGAGCAGGCACCCGACGACGAGGGAATCGTCCCCTGGTTTTATCGGACGTTACGGAATGCGGCGGTCGATCAGTTCCGGCGCCGTGGCGCGGCCAATCGGGCATACGAGGCGTTCGCGCGGGAACTCGAAACCCACGACGCAGCAACCGACGAGATCGAGGGCGAGATCTGCGCGTGCGTTTCGCGCCTGGCGAGGACGTTGAAACCGGAATACGCCGAGGCGCTCCAGGTGATTGAAGTGGGCGGCACGCCCGTGAAGGCATTCGCGGAACAGAGAGGCTTGTCGCCGGGCAACGCGGCCGTGCGTGTGTTTCGCGCGCGGGAAGCACTCAAAAAGCGAGTCACGCAATCCTGCGGGGCGTGTGCCGAACACGGGTGCCTGAACTGCACGTGCAAGCGCGCCTGAACTAGTCGGCCGTTCTGTTCAGGAGCGGTTCACCTCGCCGTCATACAATCAGCTCTGAGTTCCTGTGGCGAGTCGGGCCGCCACTTCATGTCGAAGTTGTTCCCATGATGGCCAGCGCTCTGCGCAGATTCACGTTCACGGCACACATCACGTCGTCTGTGGGCTGGCTCGGCGCAGTGATCGCGTTCCTCGCGCTCGCGGTCATCGGGCTCACCAGCCGAGACGAAGCGACCGTGTGTGGCGCCTACCTCGTCATGGCGCCGGCCGCGTGGTTCGTCCTCGTCCCACTCGCCCATGCGTCGCTCCTGAGTGGGATCGTGATATCGCTAGGAACCCCGTGGGGCCTTATTCGGCACTACTGGGTTGTACTGAAGCTGCTGATTACGGCGTTCGCGACCGTCATCCTGTTGATCTATATGGGCACGTTCAGGCAGATGGCGGGCGTCGCCGCAGATCCGACCGTGGAGCTTGGGCTGGTGCGGAATCTATCGCCGGCGCTTCATGCGACCCTCGCTTTGGTCTTGCTGGTGGTCGCGACCGTGCTCGGCGTGTATAAGCCGTTCGGTATGACACCGTACGGCAGCCGGAGGCAGGCCGAGCGTCGTCCAGCCATCACCGCGTCGGCCCTCACGTCGACGGGCACGCCCCCCTGGCCCTATGTCGCCGTCGTCATCGCGATCGTGGCGCTCCTGTTCGTGCTCTTGCACTTCGCTGGCGGTCAGGTGCGGCACTAGCGAGTCCAGAGCAGACGACCGCGCTGGCCGGTACGGCACCGGCCAGCTCCAATCGCGCCCTTTGCTACCTACACAGCGGACAGCAACCCGTCGAGGCCACTTTCGTCGCCGCCGCCGCTGCGGTCCCGAACATCGCCACCAGAGCAGCCGCGAGCCCAACCAGTTCCATCTTCATCGCCATCTCCAATTCGACATGAGGGCGGATCATCCGCCACGCCCAACGAGGTTACGGTCTTGAGCCGGCTTGAGAGTCAAGCCCCTTGACCTTCAAGCCGACTTGAAGGTGTTCTAATGAGAAGCATGGGTGCGTTGCTCATCGGTGACCTTGCAGAACGTGCGGGAGTACAGACCGCGACGATCCGGTACTACGAGTCAATCGGATTGCTCAAGCGCGCTCCGAGGGCTTCGTCAGGCTACCGGCGGTACTCGGAGCAGACAGTCGAGGAGCTCCGTTTCATCAAGAAGGCCCAGGCGCTCGGCTTCTCGCTCGACGAGGTCGCCGAGATCCTTCAGCTCTCGCGCGCCGGCAAGAAGCCGTGCGCACAGGTGCTGTCCCTGGGCCACGAGCACCTCGCGGCGGTCGATGAACGGATCCAGCAACTCCAGGCGTTCCGGAATCAGCTCGCTTCGGAGCTTGCGAAGTGGGACCAGCAGCAGGCCGGTGTCACCTGCGACGGCCTGTGCCAGTTCATTGCGGATGCAGAACCGTCCGTCTCAGACGTGAAGTTCTCGCCGGAGATCGCTCGGCGCCGCGCGAGGTCTCGATAATGGGAAGAGTCCTCATGACGACGATCGTCGGCGCCGTTGCTGGATTCTGCACACGGCCTTGCTGCGCGATTCCGGCTGCGATGTCTCTCTTTGGTCTGAGCGGTGTGGCGTTCGCGCAGACGGCCGTCGCCTACCAGGGCGCGTTTCTGTCCGTCAGCGGCCTCATGTTGGCGACGACACTCTGGATAACGCTCCGACGCGAGGGTGGGTCTTTCAACAAGGTTCTTGCGGTCACGGCAACGTTGGCGGGCTTCGTGCTCTCGCTTCAAATATTGGGGGTCATGTGACGTTCAGACGCGCAATCTGCGCATTCGCGGTCGCCGGGAGTACATGGCTACTTCCGAGTCCCGCCTCGGCCCAAATGACGTGAAGCGGCTGCGCGAATCCGTACCTGCCCGGGTGGCGGGGCGTATTGACCGAGGGGGTTGCAGGCAGCCGGTTCCGGGTGGGCGCATGGCTGGTGACGGAAGACCGTGACCGCGCGTACGACGGGTCGTCTGAGGTCGACAATCCGATGCGGGAGCGGACGCAGATCACCGTACCGCTCCTCACACTCGATATCAGACTGACAGAGCGGTTCGGAATTCAGGCTGCGGCGAGCGTACCAGATGTGACGAGATCCGCCGTGATTCCCAGGGCCTCTGGTGCGCTCGATTTCAGTGAGACGTTCAGCGGCATCGGCGACACGTCCGTGGTGGGCTGGTACAAGTTGCGACCGGTTCGGCAGTGGTATCCGGTCGTGAACTTCGGCACGTCCGTTCCCACCGGTCGAACAGAGACACCCCGCTTTCGATCGGAACTGCAGGACGGAAGCCTGGTGCCCATGTCGCGCCTGCAGCGTGGTTCCGGCACCGTGGACCCGCTCGCCGGCGCGCATATCGGCCGCCGGTTCGGCAAGGCCACGGTCTTCGGCAGTGTGGCTGCTCGAATTCCCCTCTACGAGAATGGCGACGGGCTACAGACGGGCGCATCTGCCGAAACGAATGTTGGCCTCGCCCGGGAACTTGGCCATCACCGGATCACGGGGCTCGCGCGCGTGGGCTGGCTGCATCGTCAGCAGGACACCTTCCGCGGCACACGCGTACTCGTCGGCGGAGGCAACTGGCTGTACGTGACTCCGGGGATCGGCGTTCTGGTTGGCAAGGGCGTCAACGTGCAAGCTGAGGTGAAACTGCCGCTGTACCGATCCTTGTCCAACAAGCAGCTCGATTCGTCGGCTATCTTCCAGTTCGGGATCAGCCGCGCGTTTTGAAGGGAGAGCAGAGATGAAGGGAGTGCTGGCGCTCATGACAATTCTCGGGTTCCTGGGGTTTGGTTCCACCGCAGTTGCGCAGAACGAGACGCGCGCGGCCGGCGACGTGTGCACGTTGAAGATTGAAGGCATGGCATGCAGCGCCTGTGCGGCACGGGTGGAAAAGGAAGCGCTGAAGATCGACGGGGTGAAGGCCGCGAAAGTGAGCCAGCCAAAGGGCACAGCGGAGATCACCTTC
This sequence comes from Vicinamibacterales bacterium, assembly GCA_035553795.1. Taxonomy (GTDB): domain Bacteria; phylum Acidobacteriota; class Vicinamibacteria; order Vicinamibacterales; family UBA2999; genus 12-FULL-67-14b. Next base: position 13,069 of record DATMJU010000703.1, on the reverse strand, counting down.
GATGCATCGAAGACGAACCCCTGAGGCCATTGCCAAATCGATTACGGACAAGACGGGGTTCAAGGCCGAAGTATCCGGACCGAAAAAGTAGGCAGTCCCCGCGCAGGCCGGCGAGATCGCGTTCGCCTGCGGGATCGACACCGGGCTGTTGTCGTGCAGTGACTCGGCTTGCAGGACTCGAGAGTAGCATCCCCCCTTAGCGTCCGGAAGCGCGGCATTAAGTTGCAGATCTTTGAGGACCGTTGAACTCAGGTTTCGAAGCAGTTTTCAACCGTTCCGTTTCTCAGGATTGACGCGCGTCGGTCGTTTCACTGAGGGAGCAACGGCACGGCTATACTGGAAAAGCCCGTAAGTGATCGCGGCACATTGGAGGACTTATCACAATCGCCCTGATCGCGGCATGTTCGTGACTGCAAGTTGTTGATTCTAAACGGAGAGATGCTGGAGCGGTCGATCAGGCACGCTTGGAAAGCGAAGCGTGCGAGCCACACTGACGAACCCGGAGCCGCGCTAACGCACACGCCAACAGCGTCTTAGCCTCCAGAACTATCGGGCGGTGTGCGTCCGTAAACCTCGATGTTCTTCGAGGTTGTGAGCCCTACGTATCACAGTCCTATCACAATCGAGTCCCTCACTTAAGGCCGTCGGCCTCAATATGCTAGGCGGTCCTCCACATCAGTTCCGTACGCCTGCAGCTGTTCGCTGCGGCGGCCAAGCCGGTGACTGCGTGACTGGATGCGGTCATGCATAACGGGAACTGACCGAGGTAGGTGATCCGAAGACATTTCAGAGGTCCTACACAGGCCGAAGATTAGTTCGTGCCGAGCCTCTTGGGCGCAAGTGTCGCGACAGCCACGAGGAGTTCGAGAGGGTCGATCGGCTTCACGAGATGCATGTGGAACCCGCTGGCCAGCGATGTGATCCGATCCTGAGACCGCGCGTACGCCGTGAGGGCTGCAGCCGGGATGCTCCGGGCGGGCTCTTGCATCTGTCGAATCGCGCGAATGAGCTGCAAGCCGTCCATCGCCGGCATCCCGACGTCGGCGATAAGAGCATCGGGGACACGCTGCCCAATCGCGGCCAACGCCTCCGGTCCAGAACATGCCGTCGATACCGTTGCACCCGCACCTTCCAGGACCATGCGCAGCAAGTCGAGCGAATCCGGTTCGTCGTCCACGGCAAGAATGTGAATGCCATCCAGGCGGGGACTCGTCGTCAGTTCTGGCGGCCGACGGTCGCTATGCGGGTGCTGTCGCTGGTGCTCTGGGGCTACTGGTTGATGAACAATCATCAGCGGCAACTTCAAGGTGAACGTCGCGCCTTGATCCGGTCCGCCACTCGATGCAGTGATCGTGCCTCCATGAAGTTCAGCCAGTTGCTTGGCGATCGCGAGACCCAGACCGAGACCTCCATGTTCTCGAGTGAAGCTGGCATCGGCTTGGCGGAACCGCTCGAAGATGAATGGCAGGAAATCCGGAGATATGCCGCGGCCGGTATCGCTGACGGTGACCTCGACATGCGAACTGACTCGTGACAACCGCAGTTGCACCTTGCCCCCACGCGGCGTGAACTTGATCGCGTTCGACAACAGATTCCAAACGACTTGTTGAAGACGATCGGCGTCTCCGGAGACGGGTGCCGTCAGCGGCTCGATCAAGGTTTCGACCCGCACGCCTCTGGCGTCCGCCGCTGGGATGACTGTCGCCATCGCATCACGCAAGATCCCCGGCAGATCGACCGGCTCGACGTGCAGCCGGAGCCGGCCCGCGACGATTCGGGAAACCTCGAGGACATCCTCGATGATGTGCTGCAACGACGTGGCGTTTCGCTCGACTACGTCCCACGCGGCGCGCGCCTTCTCGGGTGGCAACGTCTCTGTGCGCATCATGCGCGCGTACCCCAGAACCGCGTTGAGCGGCGTGCGCAGTTCGTGTGACAGAGTGGCGAGGAATTCGTCTCTCAGCCGGCTGGCCTCGTTCGCCCGTTCGTAGGCGCGTGCGTTCTCGATCGCGAGTGACGCTCGTGTGGCGAGTTCTCCGGCAAACCGAACATGCTCCTCCGAGTACTGTCGGCCTGATTCGGCGCTCACGAACGTGATCGCGCCAATAGCTTTGCCCTGCACCGTCAGCGGCAGGCACATATACGACGTGAGATTCAGCTCGCGCATGATGTGCAGGTGCTCGTCGTCCCGGGCGGCAGCCTCAAAGAGGGCTGGTGGAATACGCGCCATGTAGGCAGGCTTACCTGTACGGATCACCTGGTGAACGTCGTCCCGAGCGTTCGGATCGGCGGGATACCGTTCCTGAAGCATTCGTGCGAATTCCACCTTCTTTGGATCGACGTGCGCGACCGCGATCCTGTGCAGCGCTCCTCCCTCGCCGACAATGTCGACAGCGCACCAGTCGGCGATCCCCGGCACCGCTAAGCGGGCGACGGATCGCAGGGTCGCTTCGTAGTCCAGCGATGAACTGAGCACGGTGCTCGCTTCCGCAAGGAACGCGGCCTGTTGCCGGGCATGGTCAGCGGCCTCACGGGCTTGACGCTGCTCTTCGTACAAATCGGCGGCCGTCAGCGCCGCGGCCACCAGATTCGCGAGGCCCGCACCTACGTGAATGTCCACCTCGCGGAAGGCCGTCCGCTGGCGGAAATAAAACACCATGGTTCCCGATCGTTCACCACGAATCATCAACGGGAACACGATCATCGACACAATCCCTTCGCGGCGGTACTCGTCCCGCATATCCGCAACGATCGTGGCCGCTTCTACGTCTTCGCAGACGAGCGGGTCAGAGAACGGCACAACGGGGACGGGGTTCCCTGAACGCCCCGGAATGGCGCGCGAGGCGAACTCCTGCGAGATCCCGAACGAGCGCACGATCTGCCACGAACCGCTCGCCTTCGCGCGCCACACCGCATAGCCATCGGCGGCAAAGACGTCGCGCGCGATATCGATGGCCGCTGAGGCGACAGCAGCGGAATCGGGAGATCCAAGGATCGACGCCGAGGCAGTGGCAAGCGCCAACAAACGGTGTCGGAGTTCATCCAGTTCCGCTTCAATCTGCCGGCGGTACGAAACGTTCCTGGCGATCTTGGAGGCGCCAATGATGACGCCGGCGGCATCTCGAATCGGCGAAACCGTCAGCGAGATAGGGACGAACGTCCCATCCTTGCGCCGGCGAATCGTTTCGAAATGCGCGACGCGTTCGCCGCGGCGAATGTGCCCCAGCACCATCTCCTCTTCGGCAAGGCGGTCTGGGGGGATCACTATGGTGATCGGTTGTCCGACGGCCTCGTCAGCTGTGTATCCGAACAGCTCCTCCGCGCCCCGGTTCCAGGAGGTGATGATGCCATAGAGATCCTTGCTGACGATCGCGTCGTCGGACGATTCGACGATCGCCGCCAGTCTGAGTATCGGATCAGGAGGACGAATGGGCATGGTACAAATCAACCAGCCAAGCAGAGCGATGGCCACTCACGGCACGCGAGCAATCACAGGACGAGGTCGGTGACACCATTGACCATTTTTTGTGCCCAGCGGCCCACGATCCATGCCGCGACCACGCCGAACACGATACCGGAAACCGTGATCGGAACGTAGGCCTTCGTGATGATCGCGTCAGGTACGCTCGTGAGCAGCCCGACGATCATTCCAGCGAGCACCGGAGAGAGTGGGAGTTGCACGGTCGCGGCGAAGAAGCCGAGGGAAAAGCGTGAGACAAATGCACCCGCCAGCGCCGCTCGCTTGTCCGGAAACGCTAGCGGCAGCATCAAGAGGACATCCACAGCGCCGATCACGATGCCAAGCAGGATTCCGAGAGGGATCCGCCTCATGATGCTGTTCTCCACAGTGCTGCCGCGGGCCTGTCGGCCGAGTTTCTCATGCGAGTCGTTCCAGAGGCAACACAGCGAGATGCACGGCGGAATGCTCTTGTGCGGCCGCAGAAGGAACCCACCGGTTGCTGGGCTCGCGGGCGGTTCCTGCCAGCGCTTCCCCGGGGCGGTTCACCCCATTGTTGCGACCCTCCCCTCCCGAGTATATTGAACGAGTGGTCAATACGCGGTCTCGACCTTGTTTGAGAGGGAGCCGATGCTCTGGTACCACTACGTCGCGTACTTCGCCGGCGGCGCATTCTGGGTGAACGCTGTTCCTCATTTGTCCAACGGCGTCTCCGGCAGACCATTCCCATGCCCGTTGGGCGACTCGAGTCCGGTCGCCAACGTCGCATGGGCTGTGTTCAATTTGTTCGTTGCGTATGTGCTGACGTGCCAGGTCGGGCAGTTCCGGATTCGCGGGGCGCGGGAGATGGCGATAGCCACGCTTGGGGGGCTGCTCATGGCGCTCTGGCTCGCCAGTACACTCGGAAACGCTCACGGACGTGCGTCTCCGTGCCCGACCTGCGGTCCAGCACCTTCGATCAGCGTGCCCGGGGGACGCCACTCGCCGCGGTTAGGCTCGCACGCGGGAGACACCGAGCATCGGAAACGCCAGACCGTCACAGCCCATTGCGCATAGGTCGATGCAACGAGGTAACCTCAATGGTGCGGGGTGGCGCTGCCACCTTTGCCCTGCGTGGCCAGCCATGCGGCCGCGAGTGTCCGACACTCCTGCCGGTACTTGGCCAGCGCACGGGGCATCTGCGACCGAAGGCAGCTCGCCCAGTTTTCAGGCGGGCACATCAGGGACCTACGCCGTCCGCGTGGCGTCCCGCCGCGACGCGGCGTGTTGCGAGCCGTGCGCGAAGGCGTCGGATGCTGCGTCCCATCGTCGCCGAGCGGAAATAGAGCGCCTCGACCGGGACCCCGCCCGGCAGGCGATGACGTCCGAGCGCGCCGAGCCCTGCTGACGCGATGCATCCACAATTCGAGCAATCGGGGTTGCCGCCGAACTGACAGGGTGAGATCTGGCGCAGGAAATCCGCCGACACGCAGGTGGTCGTCTGCGCGAAGATGCACTCCTCCGGGTTTCGCGGCGGCTGCGCGTACACCTTGATCATCCCCTCCGGCATGCGCAGCTTGGGATAGGACCGGCGGAGGTGCATCAGCGCGGCGACGACTCGTTGGCGGTCGTCCGGGCGCAGGCACTCGTCCGAGACCTCGCCAATCTGTGGCGTGTACAGGCTCACCCAGATCTGGCGCGTGTCGGAATTCTCCGACCACACCCGCACGAACTCATCAATGTAGCCGTCGCGCTGCACCTGCTGGCGAGTAACCGTGCAGTGGACCGTGATCTGATGTCCGTGGATGTGCTTCAGAATTCGATCGTAGGTCGCCGGCGTGCGCCGCGCGTCGTGCTCCGGCTGCAGGCCATCGATGGACACCACGATCTGCAGACGGCGGAGCGGCGCCCACGCGACGGGGATCGGACGAACGGCGCTTGTCACGAGCTGCGTGAAGATACCCCTGTCGGCAAGCTGCGGAAGGATCTCGCCAAGCTCACGATGGCGCACGAGGGGCTCACCGCCGACGATCGACACATGCACCGGCCGGTGCTCGTCGACCAGCGCCATGAAGCGCCTGACCAGCTCGTCCCCCTTGAAGTCGCTGACCTGCCTGAGCGTGAGGTCGCCGCCCAGATGTTCCTCCCCATACGCGTAACAGCCAGGGCAGCGAAGCGGACACTCCCGGGTAATCTCCACCGACAGAGCAGGCCGGTAGCCGGAGATGATACGCCCCCACGCGGTGAACACCCAGTCGAAGTCGCGAAGCATTGAGAACACCTCAGAACAATGGCCAGCATTCGTCCATTTGTGTCGCGGTACCGCGCGCACGCACCGACAGGCCTTTACGCCAGCTCACGGCCTTCAACCGGCGGCCGGCGCGTGACTTGACGAAGCGCGAGTCGTCGAACGGCGCGCCTCATGAGCATCAGCACTCCTGCGACATCAACGAACGTAACAATCCGCCGGGCCAGCTATGGGCGCTTCAGTTTCTGACGCCTGCGGGATTTTCGGGGCGACTTGATCAGCCCGCCGCGAGCGAGCCCATCAATCACGGTGAGCGCCGCGCGCAAGTCGAAACCCGAGGGATCGATCACCGATTGGATCGCGCACCCGTGCACGAAGCTGACTGCAGCTGACGCCAAGCCTTCGGCCGTCGCGTCCGGGTATCGGTCCTCGTCAGTGGCAAGTGCCTCCTCGGCCAGCGCGCGGAATTCCTCGCGGTACCTCGTTAGCGCCCGGCGCATCTGCCCGCGAAGCCTCGCCGTGCGCGTCCCGGCGACCCAAAAATCGAAGAACAACTCCGACCGATGGCGGTCTGTCGAGAGGCGCCGGGCCTCCGCGCGAATCAGCTCGCAGAGCGAAGCGGCAGGCGATCCCGTAGTCTGCACTTCCGGACGAAGCACGGTCGTGCTCTCGAGCAGCCACGTCAGCAGCGCGGCTATCAGCGCCTCCTTGGTTTTGAAATGAAAGAGGACGAGACCAGTACTCAGCCCCGCCTCGCGCGCCACGTCTCGAATCCTCAGTCCCCCGAGGCGCTCACGAATGGCGACACGAAGTGCGGCATCGAGGATCTGCTCTCGCCGTGCGACTTCTGGTGCTTTCCGTCCGGGCATAACAGATAGTACGCATCCTTGTCGGTCCACGTCCACCGGGGACAAAATCGGCTGCTGCCGAAATGGACGGCGTCGTAGTTCTCACGCCGCGTCGCCAACGGCCCGTGCTGCGGTCTTCGGCTGGGCCGGTGCTAGAAGCCATGGCAACCGGATCGTGAGACTGACCCAGTACACATTCGCGCCGATGGCTGCCAGGACGAGGATGCCGGGAAGAATGCCAAGCAACGCGAAGGCCATGATGCCGTAGGGCATCGTGGACCGCGTCGCGCAAAATGACAGTTTGGCGACAAGCCACGCCCATCTCTTCTTGGACGCGTAGAAATGGGCTTTCGCCGTCGACTGCAGCTTCTCAGGCTGGCCGTTGGTGATGCGCCGTCGCAGCCAGATGAGTAGCGCAAACGTGATGAACGTGCCAGCGAGCGCGACCGCCCCAATTCGATAGAAGATCGGATTGGCTGTGTACCGTACTGCTCCCACGGTCAGACCCACGAAGATGGCGATGTAATAGGTGTAGTCGCCGATCGTCTCCACCCAGCAGCCGAACGCCGATTCCTGGTATTTGAGTCGCGCGATCTCCCCGTCGCAGCCGTCGAGAATGCTCGCGCCGAGGGACAGGGCCGCAGCCGCGACCCCGGTCGCGTAGCTCCCGAGACTGAACAACCATCCCGAAGTGAACCCCAAGAAAACGAGCAGCAGCGACAGCGCGTTGGCGGTCATCGGTGTGCGCAACAGCAGCATCGAAATGGGCAGCGACATCCGTCGGTTGACACGCGCGAGGTACGGGTCGGTGGACTTGTACACGGATCTCCGGATCTCGGCCTCTGCGCGTGCGAGATCCTGGCCCGAATCGGCGATGCGCAGGGCGAGCATGGCGCGGTGCGCTGAAACGTCCTGGCCGTCAGGTCTGGACACGCCGGCGCGCCAACGATCGTGCACGATGTCGGCGAGGCCAGCCGGATCAGCGGCATCATCGGCATGAACGCGGAGTACACCGGACTGCGGAAATCTGTCGCCAGCGGGAATGTCGATCCCGTATCCGGGCTCGGGAGCCGGGAGGGCGTGTCGCGCGGCCTCGAGCAACGAAGGCGCCACGACGGTACCTGACCCGATGACAGTGAGCGCCGGCACGCGGAGTCCCGCCTGCAGTTTCCGCCAGCTAGCACTGTCACGCGCGATCGCCACACGCGATCGGAGCGCCAGCCTGGCGGCGACCCGCGAGAGGCCCGCGTGACTCGTCGGTGCCCAGACGAGGATGTCGTCATAGCCTGCTCTGTCGGCGGCGCGCAACACGCGCTCGCCAATCGGCAGAGCGGCGAGGCGGTCGAGGGGGCTGACGGGCACTCGCGGATCGTCGGCCATGTAGATCAGCACGTGCCCTGAGAATCGCGAACCTATGTCGGCGGTGCCGGCGGCTTGGCTTTGTAGTGTATGCATATTAGCGCTTTCGAGATCGAGAGGCGGGCGGGCGGCGAGACGCTTCGGATAGACGAGAAACCCGACACCGGCCCAGAACAGACCCCGGAAACGCCGCGCGGCTGCCAGCGCCAACCCGGCGCCAGGGACACCAACTGCCGCCATGCCCGCGACATTCGAGGCCTCGGAGGTGCCGATGCCGGCAGGCACGAAGGCCGAGGCAAAGCTCGCCACACGCGAGAACGTCTCCACGGCAATCGCGCCCGACGTCGTCAAGGAGACCCCCATCGCGCGCGACACGACCCAGACCTCGAGCGCCATAGCGACGAAGCAGATCAGATTTGCCAGGACGAGTCTCGCGAGGCGGTGAGGATGGCCCTTCACGAGCTCAACGATGTGATGCTCAGTCGCCGTGAGAAATCGCGCGACACCGCCTCCTCGCAGGCGTCCGCGGCTCGCCCGGTGCAGGAGGTCGAGCGTCGCCTTCAGGTACGCGCCCCGGCCCCGCGCCAGGAGCACCGACGCTCCCACGATCACGGCCGCCACGATGGCGAACCCGCTATAGACCCGGAACCAGCCGGCCGACAGCGGCATACTGGCTGCGGCGGCTGCGGCGCAGACTCCCACGATCCCGGTTGTGATGACGAGATACGACACGCGCTCGAGCGCGACGGCTGCGGTCGCCCGGCGGGAGTCGATGCGCCCGGTGAGCATCATGACCTTGAGCGGCTCACCAGCCACGCCTCGCACCGTCACGTAGCTGAAAGCCTCCGCCGCCAGTCGGACTCGCGCGAGGGACCCAAAGGGCAGGGGAAGCGGTTCTGCGAAGCAGGCCGCCCATGACCACGTGCGCGCCAGATGCCAGATGCCACTGAGGACGAGTACGATCGGCAATGCCGTGCCGAGCCGGCCGGCCATCCCTGTCAGCGCATCGAGATCCACGTGCCAGAGAGTACCGGCGAAGAGTGCCACACCGAGACCCAGCGCGACCCGCGAGACGATCTGCGCACCGCGACGACTCATGAACGGCAGAGCGCCTGTTCTGCCGAATGAAGATCATCTACCGTGTCGATATCGCGCCAGAGCGCCGCGCCGATATCGATTCCCCGCATCAGGCCGGCGTCAGCCAGCCGGCGGATGCCGGCGCTGAGGGAGGTGTCTCCGGCGTCGCTCGCGGCCGCGAGCGCGTCGAAGACCGTCGGCGCGCACACGAACATCCCGGTATCGAGGGCATCGTAGGGTTCGACCTGTTTGCCGATCGCCACGATGCGGTCGCCGTCTAGCCGGACCCGGGTCGCCTCAGCCGCTACGGAGGCGGGCGCCGGGCGGCGATCGATGGCGAGCAGCGACTCGCCCTCAGAGGCCCCCGCGGTCAGCAGCCGCTGGAGTGCGACAGGCTCGAAGACGTGATCTCCCATCAGCAGCGCGAATCGCCGGCTGCCGCACGCCTCGCGGGCGGCCAGGACTGAGAGTCCGTTCTCGCGGTGCCACTCGGGATTGAAGTGAAAACGCGTGACGCACTCGGCCAGCGGCGAGCGCTCGACGACCGCGCGGACCCGCTCCGCTTGGTAGCCGACAACAAGGTCAACGTGAGTGATTCCCGCGGCACGCGCCGAGGCCAGTGTGCGTACGATCAGCGGCACTCCCAGGACTTGCTCCAGCAATTTCGACTGACGGGTTCCGTTGCAAAACCGATCGCCATTGCCTGCCGCGAGCACCACGGCATCCTCAACTCGAGCCGCCAATCAGCCTCCTGTCAGGCGCGGTGTGAAACCCGGGGCTGCCCCGGATGGACTTGGCCGTCCCGCCGTCCGCAAAGTAGAATTGATTTCTATATTGAACCTACGTTCAATGTCAATGTTAGGCCCTGGGATGCTTCGACTCGGTCACATCATCTACAGCAACTGCTTTCCCGTCCACGCCCGGTTCATCGACCAGGGGCCCCCGGAGGGGGTCGTACTCGCCCAGGGTGTCCCGTCCGTGCTGAATGACATGCTGGCGCACGGGGACCTCGACGTCGCGCCGTGTTCGAGTATCGAGTATGCGCGACATGCCGAGCAGTACCGCCTGATCCCCGAGGTCGTGATCGGTTCGCGCGGGCCCGTCGGCAGCATTCTGCTGGTTGGAGCCCCGCCGGGCGCCCTCGATGGCGCTCTTGTCGCGCTCACGACGTCGTCGGCCACCTCCGTCTGCCTGCTCAAGATTCTCCTGCGCGTCCGGTGGGGCGTCATGCCTCGCTTCGTCTGGTTCGATCAGGGCCGCCACGATCCTTTTGCCATGGGCGCCGCGGCGGCACTCTACATTGGCGACCTCGCGCTCGATCCGTCTCTTCACGCAGACGCGGAGAGCCGTGTCGACCTCGGAGCGGAGTGGTTTGCCGAGACCGGACTGCCATTTGCGTTCGCGCTCTGGCAGGCGCGCGGGGGTTCCCCGGCCGCGCTTCGGCAGTTGGGTGCCGCCCTTGTCGAATCACGGGACTACTGGCGACTGCATCGCGCCGACCTGGCCCGGCGTCACGCGAGCCGTTTCCAGCTCGACGCGACCACCCTCGACGCGTACTGGCGCAGCCTCCAGTTCGAGCTGGACGAGCCGATGCTCGAAGGCCTGTGCGCGTTCTTTCGATTGGCGGTCGAGATCGGGGAGATTCCGGCAGTGCCGCCGCTCGTGTGGATCTGAGCCGTTCGTCGGAGTCGCCGCTCGACGTGCGGCTGATCGTGGCGACGTGCGGCGACAGATACGCAGGGTGACGCGAGCACAGGCGAGGACGAAGAGGCGAGCCGCTACGTCTGGCGGCGGGGACTCATGACGAGCAGCGTGTCCGAGTCGGCGACCACGTGAACGCCTCCCTGCGCTCGTCCATGAACAGGACGGGACTGCGCGACGAGCGCAGCAGCCGTTCGTACGCGACGCGTTCACCGCGGGTGAACGTGTCCGCTTTGGGCGCAGGCGTCACGACCCACATCCTGTCCTCATTGCTGCTGGCGCTTACGGCCGCCCGCAGCAGCGATTCCGCTCGCGCGTATGCCGTACCGGCCGGCGGGGCACTGGCGCCGTCCGACTGCAGCAGAACGCGTAAAGTTGCCCCGAGGCGCTCGCTCAGGAAGGCAGCGTAGTGGCTGAGCGGACCCGACGTTGTGAGGCCTCCCAACGCGCAGAGAACTGTGGCGACGGGCCGTGTTGTTGCCGACTCTGGGACGACCAGCAGGCCACCGGGAATAGTCGACAGACACTGGCTTAGGAATGAACGGCGCAGACCGATCGACAGCCTGCCTCGTGGGCGGGTGCCCACCACAACGATGTCGTCGTCGTTGACCTGCTCTGAGAGACCCCGGAGGGGCGCGGCCATGACCGCAGCGTGTATCGGCAGCCCGTATCGTTCCACAGAATTAGCAATCAGACCCAGCCGCGCATGCGCCGACGCTGTCGATTGAGGAACACTCTGAAAGAACGGAAGCAGAGAACCGTGCTCGAAGGGAGCGGCGAATGCCGGAGATTCATAATGCACCAGATGAAGGCTGGCCCCCTCGGCTCGTGCCAACAGCGCGCCGTGCCGCGCGATGGCCGCACCGGAGCGCGAGAGCTCGGTCGCTACAATCACTCGCACTTCCTGCACCGGCCCTCCACCGACGCCGTCTCCCGGAGGCAGTGAGGATCTGCGCCGTGCCTGGTCATGGTCGCGTCCGCCGCCACGCCACGCAGGTTTGATGCAGGGTCCAATTCAACGGCCCGAGGAGGGTGGGACCGTGGGCGGCACCTGCAGTCGAATGTTCCAGCGGTCAAGCGCCTCGCCCGTTGCGTTTCGGAGCAGCGCGAGTGCGTTCTGCAGATCCGTCTCCGCCTGGATCTCCCGCGCCTGTGCGGTCACCAACGCCGTCTGGCGCTGCAGCACCAGAAACACCGTCGACGTACCCGCTTCGAACTGCCGCTGTTCGCTCTCGTACTGCACCTGGGCGGACGCTCGTGCGGTAGTTGCCGCTCCAAGCCGGCCACGCGCTGACCGGACCGTCTGGAGGGCATCGCGTACCTGGGCCTCGATCGCCTGTTCGACCTGGATCCGCTGGGCGTGGACCTGTTGGCGCTGAAGTCGAGCGACCGCAAGGTTCGCCTCCGCCGTCCGGTTGCGCAGCGGCAGCTGCAGCCGCAGGTCAACCCTCGCTGCGGGGAAATTGCCCTCTGTCAACGTGCGAAGCGATTGGCCGTAGCCGCCAACCAGCAGCTCGGGGAGGGATCCGCCTGAGGACGGCGGCAGCTCCGGGAGTCCAGAGAGGCGGCTCAACTCGTTGATCCGCTCCTGCAGCACCAGCGTACTGGCCGTGATTGGATTGGGGCCCCGCGAAATGACGTTTCCCGCCAGTCCGGAGACCGAGAATGTGCCCACAAGATCGACCTGCGGACGGGTCTGATCCTGGAAGTAGCGGACATCCACGTCGGCGATCGCCGCCGCCGCCTCCTGCTGAACGATCTCTGGCCGGTTGGCGAGGGCGCGCACGACCGCAGCCTCCAGATCCGGTTCCACGAGTACCGGATCGGCGACTGTTGCCGGTTGCAGCGCACGATGCCACAACGGCGATGATCGATCCGGCAGGATCAACTGTTTCAGCGCGTTCTCAGCACGCGTCACGCCCTGCTGCGCGGCATACAGGGCCTCCTCGAAGGTCGCCGCCTGCGTCTCAGCTTCGACGACGGCAATCGGCGCCAGTATGCCCGCGTCCGCCATCCGCCGGTTGCTTTGGACCTGTGCGCGCGCCTGATCGAGCGCCTGACGTTGCGTGTCGAAATTGCGCACCGCGGCCACGAGGTTCCAGTAGGCTTGCTCGACGCCCGTGACGACTTCGAGGGCGCGCTGCCTGAAGCCGGCCTGACTGACGGTCTCGTTCCGGCGTGCGATCTCAATCTGTCGGCGAGGGGCGTCAAACGTGAATCCCCGGCCGAGCGGTTGCGCGTAGGTGGCCCGGAACGCCGTCGGGAACTGCGGATTTAGCGTGGTGAACTGGTTATCGCTTTCGAAGCGTGTCGACGAAAAGTCAACCTGGTACGACCCGCCACCCCACGGGGTCAGGCCCCCCACACCGGCATTGGCGGTGAGCGTGTCCTGCGTCAGCT
>DATMJU010000702.1:0-8571 GCA_035553795.1 Vicinamibacterales bacterium | reverse complement strand
GGATTTCCGTGACGGTCAGGCCGAACTTCGAGCGGAAGCCGCCCGACGACTGCCAGCGTCCGGAGCCCTTCGCGGCCAGCTTGACGCGCATGCCGATGTTCGGGCGCACGCCGACCTTTTCCGCGTACTCGAGCACCAGTTCGAGCTCGCTGTACTTTTCCACCACCGGGATGATCTGGCGGCCCATCTTCTGGGCCAGCATCGCCATCTCGATGAATTCGAAATCCTTGAAGCCGTTGCAGATGATCGGCGTGTCGTTGGTCGCCATTGCCGACACGGCGAGGAGCTCGGGCTTGCTGCCGGCCTCGAGGCCAAAGCCGTACTGCGCGCCGAAGTTGAGGACTTCCTCGACGACCTGGCGCTGCTGGTTCACCTTGATCGGGTAAACGCAGACGTACTTGCCCTGGTACTGGTTCTGGGTGATCGCGCTTTGGAACGCGCCGTGGATTTCGCCGAGCCGGTGCTTCAGGATGTCCGTGAAGCGGATCAGGATCGGCACCGCGAGCCCGCGCAACTGCAGGCGATCGACGAGGCGTTTCAAGTCGACGCTGCGACTCGCATCTTTCGTGGGATGGACCTGCAGGTGACCTTGCTCGCCGACCGAGAAGTAACCCTGGCCCCAGCGCGGGACGTCGTAGAGTTCCGCGGCTTCAGTGGCCGACCACGGGCTTGACCCGGGACTGGCGCCAGAATTCAGGCGTCCGCCTGTCAGTGTGCTCATCTTCTGTTTAAAAGAATACAAGATGCGGCCACCGATTGATCCACCGATTCGCGTCCACCGATTAGAATTCGTCAAAGATGATTGCCGTCTACGCTCCCGGCTCGGTGTCGAACGTCGCGTGCGGCTTCGACTGTATGGGATTTGCCCTCGACGAGCCCGGCGATATTGTCATCGCCGCGCCGCAGGACCAATCCGGCGTCTCGATCGCCGCGATCCACGGCGACGGCGGCCGATTGACGACGGATCCGAGGAAAAACACCGCATCAGCGGCAGTGCTGGCGCTGTTGCGCAAGCTGGAGACGACGCGCGGAGTCGCGCTGACGATTCACAAAGGCCTGCCGCTGGCGAGCGGAGTTGGCAGCAGCGGCGCCAGCGCGGTCGCGGCCGTGGTCGCGGCCAACGAACTGCTCGGGCGTCCGGCGCCGATGGACATGCTGCTCGAGTGCGCGATGGCGGGCGAGCAGGCCGGCTGTGGCTCCATGCATCCCGATAACGTCACGCCGTCGTTGTACGGCGGCTTCATCCTCGCGCGCAGCGCGCAGCCGCCCGACATCGTGCGCCTGCCCGTGCCCGATGGCCTGGCTTGCGCGGTTCTGCATCCGCGAATGGAGATTGAAACCGGCACGGCTCGCCAGCTGGTGGGTGAGCAAGTGCGGCTGCAGGACGCCACGCGTCAGTGGGCGAACGTTGGCGGGCTGGTCGCTGCGCTTTACACCGGCGACCTGGCGCTGCTGTCGCGATCGCTCGTCGATCACGTCGCCGAACCCAAGCGCGCGGCGCTCGTCCCCGGCCTGGCAGACGTCAAAGCCGCGGCCATCGCCGCCGGCGCACTCGGCTGCAGCCTGTCCGGCTCCGGCCCGTCGATATTCGCTCTGGCTGCAACGCTCGAGCTGGCGAATGACGTTGGCAAGGCCATGCAGGAAGCCTTCAGCAGGCAAAGCCCGATAGGATCCGACCTGTGGGTCTGTTTATTGGGTAAGCAAGGCGCCCGCGTGGTGAGTGCCCGATGATCTGCGTGAGTACCCGCGGCAACGCGCCGTCCGTCTCGTTCAAGGAAGCCGTACGCGCCGGGCTCGCGCCTGATGGCGGACTCTACGTGCCCGCATCGCTCGAGCGGCGGCCGGAAGCCTTCTGGGCGGCTCTTCGAGGCAAGACGTTTCACGACGTCGCCATCGCCATGCTCACCGAACTGGCCGGCGACGAGTTCGATCACACCACGCTGACCAATCTGGTTCGCGACGCCCTCAACTTTCCAGTCCGCATCGTCGAGTTGGAGAAGGGCCTCGGCGTTGTCGAGTTGTTCCACGGTCCGACATTCGCGTTCAAGGATTTTGGCGCCCGCACGCTGGCGCGGCTGCTGGCCTTGAGCGAGCCTGGTGGGGAGCTCACGATCCTGGTCGCCACGTCCGGTGACACGGGTAGCGCCGTCGCCCACGCGTTCCTCGGCGTGCCAGGCACGCGCGTGGTGGTGATGTACCCCGAGGGGCAAGTCAGCGCGATCCAGGAGGCGCAGTTCACGACGCTAGGCGGCAACGTGACAGCGGTGGCGGTGCAAGGGACGTTCGACGATTGCCAGCGGCTCGCGAAGGAAGCGTTCTCCGACGCACAATTGCAGTCGCGTGTCCGGCTGACGTCCGCCAACTCGATCAGCCTCGGCCGGCTGATTCCGCAGATGTTCTATTACGCCTACGCAGCAACGCAGTCGGCGCCGGGCAACAGGCCAATCATCGCCGTCCCGTCAGGTAACTTCGGCAACCTCGTCGCCGGCGTCATGGCGTGGAGGATGGGCGCGCCGATCGCGGCATTCACTGCGCCGACGACGATCAACGATACGGTGCCTCGCTACTTCGAGACCGGTCGTGTCGAGCCGCGTCAATCCGTGCCCACGCTGGCGAACGCGATGGATGTCGGCAATCCGAGCAACCTCGAGCGTTTGCAGTGGCTCTTCAGTGGAGATCTGCAGGCGATGCGCGGGCTTGTCACCTCCGAGCGGTACTCCGATGACGAGGTGCGCGGCGCGATCGCCGAGCTGCATAAGAAATATCAATATGTCGCCGATCCGCATACGGCGATTGGTTATCTGGGCGCGCAGCGTATACGGACTGCACATCGTGCACCCGGTGCGCTCTTTCTCTCCACCGCCCACCCCGCGAAGTTCCGTGAAGTGGTCGAGCCGATCGTCGGAGTGCCAGTCCCGCTGCCGGAGCCGCTGGCTGAAACGCTTGCACGCAAGAAGATCGTGCAGCGCATTCAGCCGGTGCTGGGGGAGCTGTCGTTGTTGCTATGATCGGAGGCTATGTCGTCCGCCGTTCCCGCTCCATCACTGGTCCCTTCCCGGGACTCGCTCGACGCTAAGTACACGTGGGACCTCAGCTCGATTTTCACGAGCTGGGATGAATGGGAAGCGGCCTTCAATTCGCTCGACCGCGGCATCGAATCCTACACGCAGTACGAAGGCACGCTCGCGCAGGGCGCAGGGCAGCTGCTGAAGGCGCTGCGCGATCGCGATCAGCTCGGGCAGCTTAGTTACAAGGTCTGGTATTACCCGTCGCTGCAGTACGACGAGGACCAGCGCAACAACACGATCAACGCGCGCCGCCAGCGCGTGCAGTTGCTGCTCGCCAAGTGGCAGCAGGCCACGTCGTGGTTTCAGCCGGAGTTGCTGAAGCTGCCGCTGGCGGAGATCCGGAAGTGGCTCGATGCGTCGCCTGAGCTGTCGACCTATCGCTTCGCGATCGAGGAGGTGTTCCGCCTCCAGGAGCACGTGCTGAACGAGCAGGGCGAGCGGTTGTTGTCGCTGACCGAACGGCTCGGCAGCGTGCCGCGCGATTCCTACGCGGCGCTGTCCACGGCCGACGCGCGGTTCCCGACCATCACGCTGTCGACGGGCGAGACCACGCAGGTGAGCTACGGGCAGTACCGAAAGTTGCTGGCCACGTGCCGATCGCAGGACGATCGCCGCAAGGCGTACGAAGCGCTCTATGACACCTATATCGCGAGCCTCAACACCTATGCCGCGATCTACAACGGCGTCATGCACGGCGACTGGTTCGAGGCGCGGGCGCGCGGCTACAAGACCACGCTCGATGCCGCGTTGTTTGGCAACGCGATCCCCACCAGCGTGCTCGAGAACCTGATCACCGAGACCAAGAAGGGCGTCGCGCCGTTCCGGCGTTACCACAAGCTGCGGAAGCGCGTCCTGCAGCTCACGGACTATTACGTGTTCGACGCCTTCGTGCCGCTGGTCGAAGACAACGTCAAATACGCCTACGAAGACGTGCTCGATTGGATCATCCAGGCGGTCGCGCCGCTGGGCGCCGAGTACCAGGCGCGGGTGCGTCGCGCCTTCTCGGAACGCTGGATCGACGTCTACGAGAACCAGGGCAAGCGCAGCGGCGCCTACTCGGCGCCGGTGTACGGAGCGAATCCGTACATGCTGATGAACTACAACGACACCCTCGATGCGGTGTTCACGCTCGCGCACGAACTCGGCCACTCGATGCACACCATGCTGTCGCACGAGACGCAGCCGTTTGTGTATGCCGGCTACACGATCTTCGTTGCCGAAGTGCCGTCGACGCTCAACGAAGCGTTGTTGCTCGACTTCATGCTGGCGCGCGCCAGGACCCGGGAAGAGCGGGTCGTCCTGCTGCAGCACGCCATCGACAACATCGTCGGCACCTTCTACAACCAGGTGCTGTTCGCCGACTTCGAGCTGGAGGCGCACCGTCTGGTCGAAAGCGATCAGCCGATCACGTCGGAGACGCTGAGCGGGATCTACTCGAGGTTGCTGGGCGAGTACTGGGGCGACGCGCTGTCACCCGACCAGCGCGCACAGCACACCTGGGCGCGCATTCCACACTTCTTCCAGTCGCCGTACTATGTGTATCAGTACGCCACCTGCTTCGCGTCCACCGCGAAGCTGATGGAGGAGGTGGGCAGCAAGGATCCGGCCGCCCGAGCGGCCGCGGTCGATCGCTACCTCACGCTGTTGAAGGCCGGCGGCTCGGATCATCCGATGGAATTGCTGAAGAAGGCCGGCGTGGACCTCAGTAAGCCCGAGACCGTGCGGGCTGTGTCGGCACAGCTCGACGGCCTCGTCGATCGTCTGGAAAAAGAACTGGCCTAATCAATCCGCAGGGCGGCGAGCGGATCGATCCGCATCGCCTTCCGTGCCGGGACGACTGCCGCCAGCGCGGCGATCAGGACCAGCACGACCGGCACGCTGATGAACGTCATCGGGTCGAACGAGCGCACGCCGTAGAGCTGGCTGTCGAGCAACGGCGCCATCGGCAGCGCAACGGCAAGACCAATCACCACGCCAATGCCGGCCAGCTTCGCGGCTTGTCCAACAATCATCCGCAACAGTTGCGACGGCTCGGCGCCCAGCGCCAGCCGCACCCCGACCTCCCGCGTGCGCTCGCTGACGATCAGCGACATCACGCCGTAGACGCCGATTGCCGCCAGCCCGAGCGCCAGCACGCCGAACGCACCGACGATCAGCAGGATGAACCGGCGCGTCGACACGGCGTCCGATCGCAGCGTTGACATGGTGCGAATGTCGTAGAGCGGCAAGGCCTTGTCGATCTGGCGCGCCTCCGCGCGGACGGTTTCCGCAAGCAGCGCCGGATCGTTCGTCGTGCGCACGACGATGAACGGCGATACTGGCGGCCCCTGGAGGTAGTTGATGTAGATCTCCGGCTGCGGCGCCTCTTCGAGGCCACCGTGCTTGACATCGCCGATCACGCCGACGATGGTCGTCCACGGTCCGGTCGCATTCGGTCCCATGCGAACGTTCTGGCCAACCGGATCCTGGTTCGGCCACAGGCGGTTCGCCATCGTCTCGTTGATCACCGCCACCTGCGGCGCGCCGGCGCTATCGCCGGCGTTGAACACGCGTCCGCGACGGACGGGAATGCCCATCGCGCTGAAGTAGTTGTGCATCGATCGCCGGAACTGCACTTCGGGCAGTTCCGCCGCCGGGACCGGCCGGCCCTCGATCTGCACCGTTGTCGAGACCGACGTGCTGCCGAGGGGCACGCGCGTGGTGCCCCCGACCGAGACCACGCCCGGCAACGCTTCGATGCGCGCGAAGAAGTCCTGGTAGAAGGCGAGGCGGTCCGCGTTGGTGGTGAGCCGCTGCGGCAGATTCATCTGCCACGTCAGAAGCTGGGTCGTCTCAAAGCCAGGGTTGATGTTGGTGACGGAGACGAAGCTGCGCAGCAACAGGACTGCGCCGGTGGTGATAGCGACCGCCAACGCCACTTCGGCGACCACGAGTCCCGCGCGGGCACGGCGCCGGAGCGCGCCGCCAACAGTGCCGCGGCTGGCGTCCTGCAGGCTGGCTTGCGGATTCCCGCTGGCGGAGCTGAGCGCCGGCAGAACGCCAACCAGCACGCCCGTCAGCATCGTGATGCCGCCAGCGGCCAGCAGCACGCGCCAGTCGACGCCCACCTCGCTGATACGCGGAATGTTGGCCGGCGCCAGCGCGATCAGGCCCTGCAGCGTTGCCCACATCACGAACATGCCGACAACGCCGCCCGCGAGCGCGAACAGGATGCTCTCAGTCAGCAACTGCCGCGCGATGCGTGACCGCGCCGCGCCGAGGGCCGCTCGCGTGGCGAGTTCCTTCTCTCTCGCGATGCTGCGGGCGAGGAGCAGGTTGGCGACGTTCACGGACGCCATGACCAGCACGAAGCCAATCCCGGCGAGCAGGATCATCAGCGCCGGCCGGATGCTGCCAACCGACTGGTCGAGCGAGCGCACCACCGTTGCGCTCCAGCCCTTGTTGGTGTTCGGGTAGCTCTGTTCGAGCTGGCCGGCGATCGTCTTCATGTCCGCTTCAGCCTGGTCTGGCGTCACGCCGTTCTTCAGCCTTCCGATCGCGCCAAACCAATGCACGTTGCGCACGACCTGTCCTGTCTGCGTCAACATGCGATTCGCCACCGCACCGGGTCCCGAGAATGTAATCGGCAGCCACAAGTCGACACCGGTGACGCGCGTGAAGCCGCTCGGGCCGAACATTCCCGGATACGGAAACACGAACTCCGGCGGCATCACGCCGATCACTTCAAACGGAGTGCCCTGCATCGTCAGCGTCTTGCCGACGATGTTCGGATCGGCCCCGAAGCGGCGCTGCCAGTAGCCGTGGCTGAGTACCGTGACCGGCGCATCCTCGTTGACGGAGAACACCCGGCCCCGGGCCGCCGTGCGGCCAAGCAGGTTGAACATGTTCGGCGTCACGAATACCGAGTACGCGATCTCCGCGCCGCTGTCGGTCGTGAGCTGCGCCGGCGTGACGAACGTGAAGTAACCCTCGAGTCCATCGAGGGTCGTATTCATCTTCTGGAAGTCGAGAAAGTTTGCCGGCGACAGCGGATTGCGCGGCAGGTTCTCCTTGGTATTGAAGCTCCACACGTTGACCAGCTGCCCATCGTCCCGATACGGCAACGATCGCAGCAACACGCCATTGACGACGGCGAAGATGGCGGTGGTGGCGCCAATACCGAGCGCCAGTGCGAGCACCGTCAGGGTGGTGAAGACCGGCGTCTTGACGGCGAGCCGGAGCGTGTGTCGAACATCCGCGCGCAAGAAATCGAAAAACATGTGGTGCCTGCCTGTGGGTTCGTACAGATGGGGAGTGAAGTTGGGGAAGTAGGCCCAGCGCCGGATCGCCGAGCCTCGCTCCGCGAGGCCGTTCGCGATCAAGATGCCTACCGTGTGTACAGTGCCGGTGGTGCCCGTGGTGCGACGGAATTCATCGCGCATCTCCGCGCCGAAGCGGAGGCGGAACGCTTTCGGGTAGGAAAGCAGCGCGATGGAGAAGAGCCAGTTCCTCACGCGCGAGTGCCTTTCAACAGGCGTCGCGTGCGGGCGGCCGCCAGTTGTCCCTCGAGCCGTCCCACCTCCGCCCGCGCAACCAGGACGCCGCGCGGCGTGAGCCGGTAATAGCGTCGACGCTCGTCATCACTCGATGAATCAGGGGGTTGCCGAAGCTCCTCGATGAGCTCGCTCTCCAGCAGCCGCGCCAGCGCCCGATACAGGGTGCCTGCGTGTAGAGAGACCGCTCCGCCGGAACGGGTCTCGACTTCCTGGAGGATGGAATAGCCGTGCCGCTCGCCGTCCGCCAGCGCCAGGAGGATCTCAAAGGCGACGGGGGTCAACGGCAGAAAGGTGTCGGGCCTGAACTTGTCCATATACGCTTTGCGACTATACGCTCAAAGCACATAGACGGGCCAGCGCGGAAAAAGGTTGCAAGGGGGCGGGTGCGACGGGTGCAACGGGTGCGGCGGGTGCAACGGGTGCGACGGGTGCTACGGGTGCTACGGGTGCGACGCGTGCATGGTGCGGCGGAGGCTATTCCCGGGGCCAGTCGGGGGTTGATTCAAGGTAGGCAATCAGTCCATTGAGGACCTTGAGTGCCTTGCGCACCGCGTGATCGCCTTTGTCAAACTCTAGCTCTGTCAGGTATCCCTTCTGGTGTGCCTCGATGAAGGAGTCCATTACCTCGTGCTCCGAGCCTCTGGCGATGTGTCCGAATCGCGCGAACTCCTTGTGGGTCTTTCGTCCGAAGCCCTCGGCGATGTTCTTGGGGGCCGATGAGGCCGCGTCTAGTAACTGCGCACGGAGCTTATGGTCGCGCGCTAGCTGTGGCTTGCGGCAATAGGTAGTGGCTTGCTGCCGCAGTTGATCTGCCAACTGCCACGCAACGAGATCCTGAAATCGCCATACGCCTTTCATGAAGAGCAAAGGAGCAATCCGCTTGCCGCGAGCCGATCGCCGAATTACGGCCCACCGGGAGCGCCGCGGCAGCAATAGTCGCAAATCTTGCGACATGCCTCCCGCGTGAT
>DATMJU010000701.1:0-19782 GCA_035553795.1 Vicinamibacterales bacterium | reverse complement strand
ACGTCATGCTGCCGGCGTCCAGCGATGGCACCTGGACGTTGCGCATTCGTTCCGGCGCGGGCTTCCGTCCATCCGAGCGTGAACCGGGGAGCCGCGACGTGCGCAAGCTGGCCGCCTGGATCGCGATTCAATAGCCGCATGTTATCGTCAGCGATATCCGCATGAGCGAACCGTCGTTTTTGAACCGGCTGCTGGCTGAACGCCGGGAAGCACATCGCCGCTACAACGAAGCGCTCACGCTCCTCGATCGCGCCGTGCCGAGCGTTCCGGAATTACCGCCCGCTCCGCCCGCGTACGACGAGACCCTGCTCCCGAAGATCAACGACAGGTGGAGGCTGCTGCCGCCAGAAGGGCATCCTGAGGCCGGCTTTGCGTCGCGTCTCGGCGCGTCCTGGCCAGCCCTCGAGCCGTTGTTCCAGCAACAGATGGCGTTCAACGCGGCGGTCGTCGAGCATCTCAATCGCAATGTCAGCGCGCATCGCGAGGCGCACCTGGCCATGGAGCGCGCCCTGCCGGCACTGCGCTCCGCCTTTGACGGCCTGGCCACGTTCGAGTCCTTGCTCATTCAGTTCCTGCAGACCATCACGCCGCTGGCGGACACCCATTACCGGGAGATTGATGATGCGGTGACGCAACTGCGATCGGTCACCGACGTCGCTCAACGAACGGCGATGATCGCAAAGAGGGAAGTGGAGAGAAGTGCGCGGGGTGCGCAAGGTGCGCAACCACAGCACCCGGTGGCACCCGGTGCATCAAGCGCGCCCGATCAGTACGTGGGCTTTGAAGATCGTTTTCGTGGCAGCGAGGACGCGATTCGCGCGCGGCTGGTCGATTACGTCCCGTACTTCGCCGGCCAGTCCAACGTGCTTGACGTGGGCTGTGGACGCGGTGAATTTCTCGCGCTGTTGCGAGATGGCGGTATCAGCGCCAAGGGGCTCGACCTCAATCCCGAAATGGTCGAAGTCTGCCGGGAACGCGGGCTTGATGCGACAACTGGTGACGCGTACGGTTACTTACAGGGATTGCCTGACGAGTCCCTGGGCGGCCTGATCGCCGTGCAGGTCGTCGAACACCTGCAGCCGGCGTACCTGACGGGCATGCTCGGTCAGGCCTTCGACAAGCTACGTCCCGGTGCTCGCATCCTCCTCGAGACGATCAACCCAGCGTGCTGGGTCGCGTTCTTCGAAAGCTTCATCCGCGACCTCACGCACGTAAAGCCGCTGCATCCAGATACGCTGCAGTACCTGCTGCAGGCCAACGGTTTTACGAATGTGGAGATTGTCTACCGGGCGCCGATTGCTCCCGAGGGACGATTGAGGAAGGTCACGCCTCGCCCCGAGCGCTTTGGCGACGCGGCCCCGGATCAATTGACGGAGCTCGTGTCGGCCTTCAACAGCAACGCCGATCGCCTGAACGATCGGATGTTTTCGTATCAGGACTTCGCCGCGATTGCGACGAAGCCCTGATCGGCAGTTTACAGTTGTCAGTTCGCAGTTGGCAGTTTAGAAGCGTCCGCGGCTGATCCAGATGCCCGTCGTGCCCTGGTTGCGCGTGACCTGCGTCACGTCGTTCCAGGCCGGGGTCGGGTTCGACCCGCAGTGGCCGCCAACGACGTCGATGATGTAGACGTCCTTCGAGCCATGGTCGGCGCCGCCACCGTAGTTGTAGGTCACCACGTCCTGCGACGGGTCGTTCGGATTGCCGCGCTTGCCGTTGTAGCCCCAGCGCGTGTCGTGCGTGCGCAGCGCATCCACCACGAGGTCCATGAACTGCCAGCTACCGCCGTGTTCCTGGCACGAGTTGCGAAGCGCCGCGGGATACGCGCGCGCCACCGCATTCACGACGCTCTCGCCGTAGCTGGGGAGTCCGCCGCCCGCGGGGGCGCGTCCGCCATTGCCGAGGGGCACGCCGACGATCGGGCCGCCGCCAGGAGCGGGTGTGGGCGCTGCGGGCGGATCCGCCGTGGTGAACGACTGCACGTTCGAGTAGTTCGATTCCTTCGCGCCGTCGCTGCCGCGCACGCGCCAGAAGTAGGTGGTCTTGTAGGGCAGCTCGCCGACGGACATCACCGTGGTGCCGTTGCCGTTCACCGGGACCGTGACGATGGCCTGGATGGCGGTGAAGTCGGCATTGGTCGCCAGCTCGAAGCGATACGCCACGCCGGCGGTGCCGGAGATGGTGCCGTTGGTCGCGCGGAATTCCGGCTTGTTGGTGTTCAGCTTGCCGGACGGTGCGGCCGCGATGGGCGCGTCAATGACGACCGGCGGGATCACGCTGAAGCTGGCGACTGCGGAGTACGGGCCGGAGTTTGCGCCGTCGACGGCGCGCGTGCGCCAGTAGTAGGTGTAGCCAGCGCCCAGCGGGGCCGGCATGCGGTAGCTCGTGCGGCCGTCGGCACCGAGTGCGATCTGATCGGCCTGGTGGACGAGCTGCGAGAAGTTGGCGTCGGTACCGACCTCGATCTGCAACCAGAGCGTGCGCGCACCGCTCGTGCCGGCGTTCTCGATCAGCAGCGTCTGCGGATCACCGGTGAACGTGAGCGTCGATCCGGCGAGCGGTTCGAGCAGTTTTGGCGCCGTGATGTTGACACCCGGAATGGGGCCCGCCACGGAAGGCGCAGTGGGGTTCGCGCTCTTGGCCGCTTCACAGCCAACAAGGCAAGTTACTGCAACAAGGGCACTTAGCCCTCGAAAGGGGTAGAGTCTCGACATTACTGGAATCCCTCGAAATAGCTTATCGACCATTAGTTCCCGAGGCTTTACACCTCGGCATACACCCGCGCGTGATTGCGCTCTCTCAGCGCCTCCTCATGAAGAAGTACCCACCTACCAACGAGAGCCCCATCACCATGCCTGTGGACACGAGGGAGAGCGCCACAGCGGCATCAGCCGGAAGCCCGAACCGACGAAAGAAGAACGCGAACACTGCTTCGCGCACACCGAATCCATTGATGGATACCGGCGCCATCTGGACGACGAGGCTCACGGGTATGAGCACCGCCCCCAGAAAGATTGGTAGAGGAACTGAGAGTCCCTCTGCAGTCAGCAAATAAAAGGCCACAATTGTGATCTGCACGACCAAAGCGCCACCGAAGGCGCCGATGATCGCCGATGGCGCATTTCTAAAGCGAATCACCGCATCTTCGAGCCGTTGCGTGCGCTCAGTGATCCACGGTTTGTTCAGCGCGCGAAGCGGCATCAACAAGTGACCCACCAATTGCGGCATCGTAATTACAGAAATCGCAGCGACCGCGCCGATAGCTGAAGCGGCCCACAACCAGCGCGCTCCTGGAATGTGCATGCCGAGGAGCTGGGCGATGAACGCGCCCGACGCCGCGACGATCACCAGCGCCGCGAGTCCAATCACGCGATCGATCAGGATCACGGTCGTCGCCAGCGTTTTCGATCCGGCTGCTGACGCCGTATCCGCAATGCGCACAACATCACCGCCGATGTTGCTGGGCAGGAAGTTGTTGAAGAACATGCTGACCCACATCGACTCGGTCAGCCTCCGGCGCTCCACTTCAATGTGCTGCGCGCGCAGCAAACGATTCCATCGCCACACCGAGACCGACTGCGTGGTGGCGAACGCCGCGAGCGCGAGCACCATCCATGCGGGATTCATCCCCTGCACGCGTTGCCAGAACGCGGAGAGATCAATCGAGCGCAGGACGAAATACAGGGCCGCAGCGCTGACGCCGAGGCGGACGAGTACTTTGAAGAGCAGAGGTGGTCTCGCTTGTTGTGAAGGTCTTATTGTAACCTAACTACCATCGGCTCAGTTAGATATACTGGACTCGTGCGCATCCTGATGCTCGCGCCCGAGCCGTTTTTCGAGCCGCGCGGCACACCCTTCAGCGAATACCACCGCATCAAAGCACTCGGCGAGCTGGGCCATCACGTTGACCTGATCACGTATCCGATCGGCCGTGACGTCGAGCTGCCGAACCTGCGCATCTTGCGCAGCCTGCGCCCACCGTTCGTCACGAAGGTGCGGATCGGCCCGTCGTTCACCAAGATTGTTCTTGATGGTTTGATGCTGCTGACGATTGCCAGGCACGCCTTCTCGACGAAGTACGACGCCATCCATTCGCACGAAGAAATGGGCATCGTCGGTGTGTGGCTCGCAAAGCTGCTGGGCATCCCGCATCTCTACGACATGCATTCGAGCCTGCCGCAGCAGCTAAGCAACTTCAAGTACAGCAAGTCGGCAGCGCTGCGCGGCGCGTTCAACTGGATGGAAGGTCAGATGGTCCATAAGTCGGACGTCGTGATCACCATCTGCCAGGAGCTGCAGGACACGGTGACGGAGATGGGCGTTGCCGATCGCGCGCTGTTGATCGAGAACGTGATGGGCGGCGACGTGGACGAACTGCCGAGCCGCACCCCCGCTGAAGTTCGAGCCGCGTGGGGAATTCCCGAGGGCGCGCCGCTGGCGTTGTATACCGGGACGTTCGAGGCGTATCAAGGCGTCGACATGTTGATCGACGCCATTGCATTGCTGGCGAAACGGCGCCCCGACGCGCGGGTCCTGGTCGTCGGTGGTGAGCCCGCGCAGGTGGAGCAGGCCAAGGCCCGCGCCGCTTCGGCGGGCGCCTCCGGGGCCATGATCTTTACGGGCCAGCAGCCCGCGAAAGAGATACCGGGCTTCGTGCAGGCGGCCGACCTGCTGGTATCTCCGCGCATTCGTGGCACCAACACGCCGCTGAAGATCTACTCGTATCTGCGCTCGGGCAAGCCAATCGTGGCGACCAACCTGCTGACGCATACGCAGGTGTTGGCGCCGGAGATCGCGAAGCTGGTTGAGCCGCGCCCCGAACCGTTTGCCGATGCGATCCTCGACCTGATCGAGCGCCCGGAAGAACGCGCACGGTTGTCGGCGGCGGCGTCAGCGGTCGCACAGGAGAAGTACTCGCGCGAGTCGTATCTGCGGCGGACGGCGGAGGCGTATCGGAGATTGCAGGGGGCGCCAGGTGCGCGGGGTGCGCAAGGTGCGGCGCCGGAGATCGAGTCGCGGTGAGAGTGCTGGTCACCGGCGCCACCGGTTTCACCGGCGGACATCTCGCGCAGCATTTGATTCATGGCGGCGACGAAGTGCGCGCGCTGGTCCGGCCGAAGAGCCGAGCGCGGTTTGACGCCTCACCGCTGCCCGCGAAGGGCGTGACCGCCTTCGAAGGCGACCTGATCGATGCGCCATCGCTGCAGCGCGCCGTCGCAGGCGTCGACGTCGTGTATCACATCGCCGCGACGTATCGTGAAGCTGGGCAGCCGGACTCGGCGTACCGCGCGATCAACATCGAAGGCACGAAGCATCTGCTGGAAGCGGCGAAGGCCGCGGGCGTGAAACGCGTCGTGCATTGCAGCACCGGTGGCGTGCACGGACACATCGCCAACCCACCGGCCACCGAGGACGCGCCGTTCAATCCGGGCGATGTCTACCAGGACACCAAGCTCGAAGCGGAGCAACTGGCGCGACAGTTCGGCGACGCGAATGGACTCGATGTCGTGGTGGCTCGGCCGATCGGCATCTACGGCCCCGGCGACACGCGGTTCCTGAAGATGTTTCGCGGCCTGGCGCGCGGCAACTTTCCGATGATCGGGAACGGGCGCGCCTTCTACCACCTGACGTTCATCGACGATCTCGTCGAGGGCTTTCGGCTGTGCGGGACCGTCCCTGCGGCGAAGGGCCGCACCTACATCCTCGCCGGACCGCGCTATACGACGCTCGAGCAGTTGGTGCACCTGGTGGCGAAAGAGCTGCAGGTGAAACCACCACGTGTGCACCTGCCGGTGTGGCCGTTCTGGACCGCCGGCCTGCTGTGTGAGATCGTATGCGTGCCGCTCCGCATCGAGCCGCCGATCTTCCGCCGCCGCGTCGACTTCTACACCAAGAGCCGCGCCTTCGACACCACCCGCGCGCGCACCGAGATCGGTTTCGCACCGAAGATCGATCTGGAAGAGGGCATCAAGCGCACCGCGAACTGGTACCGCTCCGAGGGACTGTTATGAACCAGGCCCGTCACCCGGAACCAGGAACCCGTAACCCTCTGAACGTCGTCCACATCTGCGATCACCTCGGCTGGGAGGGATCGCGCATGCACGGCGTCAAGCGGCTGTTCGCGTGGATGATCCCCCGGTTCGACAAGTCGCGCTACAACGTCTCGCTGATCAGCCTCCGCAAGAAGGACCTGTCCGCCGATACGCTCGAGGAGTTCGGCATCGACGTGACCTACATGGCGCGTCACAAGTTCGATCCGGCGACGTACCCGGCCTTGTTGAAAGTCCTGCGCGACAAGAAAGCCGACATCGTCCACATGCACGGCTACGGCGCGACGACGTTCGGGCGCCTGTGCGCGTGGCAGATGGGCATCCCCGCGATCCTGCACGAGCACGCCAATCATGGCGACACGCCCTGGTTCCAGAAGGTGGCGGACCGCCTGCTGGCGCCACACACGGACCTGGCGATCGCCGTCTCGGAATCGACGGGCGAGTTCACGTCGCGCGCGCGGCTGATGCCGGTCGAGCGCACCAAGGTGGTGTATCTCGGCGCGCCGCTCGATGAGTTTGCGCGGCCGCGCAGTGCTGACGAAATTGCCGCGGCCAGGCAGGGCCTTGGCATCGCGCCGGGCACGATGGCCATCGGGACCGTGACGCGATTGATGCCCTCGAAGGGTAATCAGTATCTGATCGAAGCCGCGCCGGCCATCCTGAAGCAGCACCCGGACGCCCGCATCTTCATCATCGGTGAAGGGGAACTGCAGCCTGAACTCGAAGCGCAGGCGCGCGCTCTGGGTCTCGGCGACCGGTTGGTTTTCAGCGGATTTCAGCGCGACGTGGCCGCGGTCTTGTCCGCGCTCGACTTCCTGGTGTTCCCGTCACTGTGGGAGGGCACGCCGCTCACCGTGTTCGAGGCGCTCGCGATGGGCAAGCCCATTGTCGCCACCGACGCAGACGGCCTGCTCGATGTGCTGACGCACCGGAAGGACGCTCTCGTGGTTCCCAAGGCGGATGCGGCATCGCTGGCGGCGGGAGTGAGCACGCTGATCGACCAGCCGGCGCTCGCAACGGCACTGGCGGCAGAAGCCCGCAAGACCGGCGCGCGTTATGACATTGCCGCTTTCGTCCGAAAGATGGAACGGCTCTACGATCTGCTCCACGAGACCTCGCGCCCCACCAGGCGGGCGGGTATCCTGAAGCAGGATCTCGGCTTCCTCACGACCGAAAAGAAATGACCATCGACCACGGCGTCGCGAAGCGGTTCGAAGCGCGCAGCCCGGCCTGGCGGCTGGGCGCGGCATCGACGGCTGCCGTCGGCGTCCTGCTCACGGCGTGGGCGCTGTCGATTGACTTCCCGAAGCTGTCCGGTGGATTTGCCGGCGACGCCTCGACGTACTACACGCTGGGTCACAGCCTGGCGCACGACCTGGATTTTGAATTCCGGCGCGACGACCTGGCGCGCGTGTGGAAGGAATTTCCCTCCGGCCCTGAAGGTATCTTCCTCAAGCGAGGCGCCGGCGGAAACATCTACTACGCCAAGTCCTACATCTATCCGTTGATCGCCGCGCCGTTTATCTGGTTGTTCGGCACCAACGGTTTCCTGGTGCTGCATGCGCTGCTGATGATGGCGTGCTTTGCGTGCGCCTATGCGTTCCTCGCGGCGCGCAGTCATCCCGTCGCGGCGCTGATCTTCGCGTTTGCGTTCCTGTTCGTCTCGCTCGTGCCGATCTACATGGCGCAGCTCGGACCCGACTTCTTCATCTTCGCCACCGTCCTCATCGCCTACTTCTTCTGGTGCTACAAGGAAGTGGGCGGTTCGCCGGAAGACCGGCCACAGGCGTTGCGGAATCGCTGGCTGCTGTCGCAGCGTTCGGATGTGATTGCGGCGATCCTGCTGGGGATTGCCACGTTCGCCAAGCCGACCAACGTTGGCTTGTTCATGCCGTTGTTCGTGTCGGCCGTGCTGCGGCGGCAATGGGGAAGACTCGCCAGGATGACCGGCGCCTTTGTGGGCACGACGGCGCTGCTATTCGCGTTGAACGTCGCGCTGACCGGTGAATGGAATTACCAGGGTGGCGAGCGCAAAACGTTCTACGGCGCGGGGGACGGCACCTTTGCCGGCGGCTTTCCGTACCAGAACGAGGCCGCCACGTTCGACTCGGTGGGAGCGACCCGCGTCGGCGGCGGTTCCTTCGGAGTGCTGTTCACGCGTGACGCGTTACTCGAGGTGTTCCCGCACAACGTCGGCTACTTCGTCGCCGGCCGCCACACCGGATTTGCGATCTATTTCCTGCCCGGCTTCATGGCGATCCTTTTGTTCGTCATTGCGACCCGCGACCGGGCTGTCTGGCAATGGCTGACCCTCGCCGCGGGCGTCATCACCGCAGCGGTGTTGTTGATCTACATGCCGTTCACGTGGTCCGGCGGCGGTGGCCCGGTGGGCAATCGATACTTCCTGGGCACCTACGGGGTGTTCCTGTTCCTCGTCCCTGCGATGCGAACCGCCCTCAGTGGAGTGGTCACCACCGGCCTGAGTGCATTGTTCGTGGCGCCAATCATCTCGGGCCCGTTTTACGCGACGCGTAATCCCGCCGAGCATTCCAAGACCGGGCTGTTCCGCTGGCTGCCGACTGAGTTGACGATGGTCAACGACTTGCCGATTAACAACGTGCCGTCGCGTATCCGGCAGCCGCTGGGGGGCACGCCGCCAATCACCGCGTACTTCATCGACGACAACGTCTTCAACCGGGAAGGCGATGCCTTCTGGGTGCGCGGCGAGTCGCGCGCAGACATCCTGCTCCGCGCGCGCATTGGCGTAGAGGCGGAGGTGGCCGGCGTCAAGGTGTCGCCCTCCCTGCGCATCGAAAAGCTCACGGCGATCCTGGAGAGCGGCCCTAAGCCCAATCGCGTCGTCATCTCGACGGGCGGCGATCGCCGCGTCATCGACATGGCGCCAAGCTCGCAGCAGACCGTCGAACTGTCGATGCCCCACGGCATGCCGTACAAGAACGATCCGCGGTACCCGACGAACTACGTCTACTTCGTCTCGATTTCATCCTCGACCGGTTTCGTGCCGATGTTCGAGAATGGCTCCAATGACAGCCGATTCCTTGGCGTGATGGTGCGATTGGTGCCGACCTACGGAGCGCCCGAGTAGTGGCCACCATCGCCGTCGTGACGTCGAGCCCGCCGTTCGCCGAGGGCGGTCACCTGGTGATGGCGCGCGAACTGGTGCGCGCGTTGCGTGAAGCCGGCCACGAGACCGGCCTCATCGTCACTCCGCAGAACCGCTTTGGTCAGCAGGGCAGCGCGTACCTCGCGGCATGGTGCACCGACGTCCAGCTCGCGCACGAGGAAAAGAAAGTCGACCAGGTGATCAGCCTGCGCTTTCCTGGCTACGCCGTGCAGCACCCGAACCATGTGTTGTGGCTCAATCACCGGATGCGCGAGTACTACGATCTGTGGGATCAGTTCAGCGCGCACCTGTCGTGGAAAGGCCGGATCAAGGAGGGCGTCCGCCGATCGCTGATTCATCGCGTGGACAAGCACCTGTTCAACCGCATGCAACGCCGCTACGTGATCTCCGGCACGGTGCAAGCGCGGCTGAGGCGATTCGGCAACATCCAGTCGGACGTGTTGTATCCGCCGCCGCCGGTCCGCAACTATCGCCACGAAAGTTACGGCAACTACATTTTCGGAGTGTCGCGTCTCTCGCCGCTGAAGCGGTTCGATCTGGTGCTGCGCGCCTTGGCCGAGCCGGCGGCGGCGTCCATCCAGTGTGTCATTGCGGGAGAGGGCGCGGAGCTTGCGCGCCTCCAGGCGCTGGCCCGCCATCTCGACATCGAGCACCGCGTGCAGTTCGTCGGCCGTCTCACCGACGAGCAGATGATCGACCATCTCGCGCGTTGCCGGGCCGTGGTCTTTCCGCCGTTCAACGAAGACTACGGGTTTGTCACGGTCGAGGCGTACATGTGCGGCAAAGCCGTCATCACCTGCAAGGACAGCGGGGGGCCGTCCGAGCTGGTGCGCGACGGCGAGACCGGATTTGTGACCGAACCCACCCCTGAAGCCTTGGCGGAGGCGATGCGCAAGCTGATGGATGACCGGAATCTCGCGCAGCGCATGGGCGAGGCTGGCCATGCCGTGGCCACCGGGATGACGTGGCCCAAGGCGGTTCAGCAATTGCTGCGGTAGGCAGACCTCCAGGCTCCCGAAGTTGTTCCGTTGGCGGGATTTATTTGTATTTATACGCTCCCGGAGGATTGGTTACGATACAATTTCCAGCTGTAACCCCGAGGGTACCGATTCATGAATTATCGATTTGACTGGAAGAAGACGGCGTTAGTGATTGGTGCTGTGGCCACCGTGGCTTGCACGGGCGGCATGAACACCCCCGCGTCACCGAGCGCAGTGGTGGGCGGTGCAAGCGCGCTCAACGCCGACGGCTCGAACCTGAAGGTGAACCAGCCGTTGCCGGTGACTCCGCTGTTCGAGTTGACCAACGTGAGCGTGTCGCCCACGCTCGCCGCGCGAGCCTCAACCGGCCGTTTCCAGGCTGGCGCCACGCTGGCGCATCGCTTCCAGGTGTCCGATTCCGATTCGTTCACCAACATTGTCGCAACCGGCATGGGCGTCACCGATGCGTCCGGCGTGACCCGCTGGGCCGTCGAACCCGCGTTGCCTGCCGCTCGCAGGTTCGTGTGGCGCGTGCGCGCTGAACTGAATGACGCGGTCGGTCCCTGGTCGAATGTCTACGCGTTCACGACCGCGGGCTCCGTGGCGACCACGACGCCGACCACGACTCCCACCAGCGGTGGAAATCGCACGCCGGATCCGGCCCCGGGTCAGCGCCTGCCGCTGCCATCCGCGCAGGGCCAGGCCGTGTTGGCCAGATTCCAGGATGCAAGTGATTCCTGCCCGCGCGGCATCAAGTACGTGAACAATCCGTGGCAGGACCGCGTCATCGACGCGCTTCGTTTGCTGGATACCCGGTGGGGATACAACGGCAAGCCAAACCGTAGTGCCGCTGACAACGGCGGCGTCCCTGTGGTGGCCGCCGGTGACGAAGCCGCGTATCACTGGGGTTCAGGCCCCGATCAGGGCTCGACCAACGTCCACCTCGTGGACATGCTGGTTGGCCATTGTGGTCCGGGCGCCACCACCGGATGGCGAATCTTCACCGGCGAAG
This sequence comes from Vicinamibacterales bacterium, assembly GCA_035553795.1. Lineage (GTDB taxonomy): Bacteria > Acidobacteriota > Vicinamibacteria > Vicinamibacterales > UBA2999 > 12-FULL-67-14b. Next base: position 8,598 of record DATMJU010000701.1, on the reverse strand, counting down.
AACCCGCGTTCTGGACCGGCGCAGGCCGCTTCTAACTGTTAACTGTCGACTCTCGACTCTAGACTGTTTGCCATATGGGCGTCATCACTTCGGTGGTGACGCCCATTTTGCTGCGAACGTCGCAAGTATTCGCTCCGCCGCGATCTCGTTCGCGAACGCGCTCGGGTGATGATCGAAACGGCTGGCCCACAGCAGCCGGTGGTCCTTGACCAGCGCGAAGTCATTCCGCAAATCCACGCACGTCAACTCATACTCCGCGCACAGTCCGAGCACCCGATCGTGCAGGTAGCCGAACGGATAGCTGTCGCTGATGGGCGTCGCTGCATTCGGAAACAACACCAACCCCATCGGCACGCCGGCCCTCTTGGCATGTTCGAGCAGTCGTCGAAGGTGCTGGTTGTCAATCTGCGCGTATTGCCCGTGGGGATCGGCGAGCCGGTGGTTGATGAACTCGACGTACGAACGCTCCCACCCGAGGCGGACCTGTGTCTCGGCCCACTTGATGTTGGCGACGTTGTAGAGCGCCGAACGCGCATTCAGCCAATCGTGGAGCGGCGGCACCAGCGGACGGGGCGCAGGGCGGCCCGACATGTCGTCGTCCTCCATGTCGTTCACGTACCACTGGAGAAGGATGAAGTCCGGGTTGACCGTCTGCAGCAGCTCCGCCACGCGCTTCTCGTGCTCCGGCGTGTTGTCGCCGGCCTTCCCGAAATTCAAGACCTCGATGCGTGCCGGCAGCCGCGCCTGCATCAGGTCGGTATAGCGATCCTGTTGCCGGATGCCGTTGCCGAATGTGAAGGAATCGCCGACCACGGCAATGCGGTAGACGCCTTCGGGCTTGGTGGCCGTGAATGCCCGTTCGCGGTAGCCGGCACCATTCAGCGTGACCGCCCCCGTGCGGAGCCAGCGGCGCGTGAAGAACCCGGCGTTGTCGGTGCTGGTAGTGACGCCCCGGAACACCAAGCGTGTGGCAATCTCCGCTCCGACGACGGCAATTGTCAACGTCGCGACGAGCAGGAGCACTCGGTTGCGGAGCGCGACCAGGTGCGTCCGCGAGAGACGGTCCGCGAGCGCCATGCCGATGGCGACGGCGCCAATGGCGAGGCTCAACAAAAATTGAAGGCGATCCGGATCGGCGACCACACCTTCGGGCAGCGCATCGGCGACCGCGAGCGATGTGGCCAACACGCCCAACACGCACAGGCGTCCGAGCGGTAGATCCCGTAGGGAGGTCGAGTTGAGGGGGATGCGCATCCCGACCGGCTCAATATAGTCGAAAAAATCGATGAACGCACCATTGCTGAAGGAAAATACCGGCCATGTCTGACGCCATCCCTACGGCCTCGGATCCCCGTGCAACGCGCCTGCGCACCACCAACACGCTGCTGGCGCTCGCGATCCTCGTGCTCCTCGGCCAGGTGGCGTGGCAGGAGATCCGCATCAGCGGCCTTAAGGCCGAGGTGGCCCAAGCCAGGCGTGACCTCGATACCCGTGTTGAGAAGATGGCGAACGAGAAGGTGCAGGGTAACCGGCAGGAGCTGGTGGCCGCCGTTGCCTTCGTCGACGAGTTATACCGTTCGCCGGAGGGACTGCAGCGCCCCGGCGGTCTCTATAACCCGGATGCCCGGCAGGTCGATGCCGAAGCCATCGGCACCTGGATCCTCGACGTCTACATGCAGGCGCGCATTGCCGGAAGGTCTGATGCCGAGGCGCGGCAGGCGATCGCCGACGCGATCAAGGGATCGGACGAGTGGCGGCGCAAGCACGCATCGCAGTAGTGCTACTCCGGCACGAGCGTGTAGACGCGATCAGGGCCGTCGGTGCGTGTGAGGCGCAGCCCCGGCGTGGCCTTGATGTTTTCTTCCACTGACGGCCATCGGCTGCCGTACTCGGCGCTGTGGACCACCACGTAGGTGACGCCAGCCGCCCGCAAGCCCGCCATGCTGTCGCGATCCGGAAACGACGACAGCGCATCGTAAAGTTCATCGTGAAACTTGCGGCGAATGCCGCTGTAGCCGTGAATGGTCTTCTGCCAATGCGCCGTCGCATGCAGCATCGCCTGGGTCTGCTGACGCTCGAGGGCGCCCAGGTCAGCCGTCCTGGGGACCGGCACCTCGGCGACCACGAACGGCTTGGGCTGGGAGTCGAGCCACCTGTCGATCGCGGGAATGTTGACTTGATACGGAACTGACGGGAACGGATAGACCGTGTTCTCGGCCAGCATCAGCATCGCCACGACGGCCGCGGCGATGGTGCGCTGTGCGGGCTTCAGCCACGCGGCGAGGCGATCGAATCCAATTGCCGCGAGCACGGACAACGCGAGCATCGTCAGGATCATGAACCGCGAGGGCACTCGAATGAAGTTGAACCCCGGCAGCCAATAGACGTATCGCCACAGTTCGAATGGCCAGTCGACGAACATCAAAGTGGACAGGATGGCGAGCAGCAGGTAGAAGGGAAGCGGGCTGCTGCGCAGGCGCGATCGAGATGGCCACGCGGTCAGTGCCACACCCGCGAGCAGCAGCACGAGGATGCCCGGGAACAGGAACGCCTCGGGTTCCTTCTCGAACGGCCCAAGGAACTTCGCCTGCAGGAACTGATGGACGCGGGCGGGGGAGGCCAGCAGGCTCTCTATGCCCGGTTGCGAGCCGCTCAAGTAGCCACGCCGCAATCCGGCCTCGTCCTGGGCGATGCGGTAGGGGAGGATGATCCACACTGCGGGCGCGATCAGGTACGCGCCGGCCGCGCCGAAATCTTTCAGCCGCTGCTTCAGCGCGAGCGGAGCGCCGGTTCCGAATTGCCACGCCAGCAGCAACGCGATGGAGATGACCAGGTAGGCAGCGCCATGCCCGCTCGAGAGCACCTGCAGCGAGAAAAATCCGGTGGCGATCAACAAATCGCGCCGGCGGCCGGCCTCGAAGTACGAGTGAAGGAAGGCGAGCGAAAACGGAATCCACTGGACCGCGGTCAGGTGGAGCTGCCCGAGGCGATAGAAGCGCGGCGGCGCAAACGCAAACAGCAGGCCGCAGAGGAACGCCGCGCCAAGGGTGAGATGCAGCCGGCGCGCCAGCACGAAGGCGCCGGTGCCGCTTAGCATGCAGGTGATGAACGCCGTCAGGTTGGTGGCGAGGACGAGGTTGCCGGTGAGCCAGATGACCGGCGCGGCGAACATCACGCTGCCGATCAGGTTTTCCGAATACGCCAGGGTGTTCGCAAACGGGTAGTAGATGTTGGCGTCGAAGATCTGGAGCGGCTGGTGGATGAGCGCGTAGGTGTCCCAGGCCAGGGTCCAGATATAGAGGTGCGTGTCCGGGATATCGGCGTTGACGTGGCTGCCCGCTGACAACGAAAACGGCAGCGTCATCAGGAACGTGAGGGCGGCGTACGCAATCGAGGCGAGGGCCGCCTCCCGGGTCTGCGGGGAAACTGTCACGGATTGGCCAGTATAATCAGTCCGTGGGGTACAGGACGCCGCTCGAGGCGCGCATTGCCAAGAAAGCCACCAAGGCGATTACCGACTTCAACCTGATTGAAGACGGGGATCGCATCATGGTCGGACTGTCAGGCGGCAAGGACAGCTGGGCGCTGATCCAGATTCTCGACGTGCTGCAACAGCGGGCGCCGATCGACTTCTCCATCGTTGCGGTGAACGTGGACTCCGGCTACGAGGGCTACCAGCACACCCAGGTGGCCGCGGCGTGCAAGGAACGCGGCTGGGAGTTTCACAGCGAGCACACCACCATTGGCGCGGTCATCGACGACAAGCTCGAGAGCGACGACACGCCCTGCTCGCTGTGCGCGCGGCTCCGCCGCGGCGTGCTGTACCGGCTTGCCAAGAAAACCGGCGCCACGAAGATCGCGCTGGGGCACCACCTCGATGATTTCGTCGAGACCGTGCTGCTCAACCTGTTTTTCGCCGGCGCCCTGAAGGCGATGCCGGCGCGGCTGACGTCGGACAACGGCCAGCACGTGGTGATTCGGCCGCTGGTCTACGTCACCGAGGCCGAGGCGCGCGCGTATTGCAAGGAGCGCGAGCTGCCGATCATCGGCTGTTGTTGCCCGGCCTGCGGCGACATGGGCCTGCAGCGCCAGCGCGTCAAGCGCCTGATCGTCGATCTCGAGCGCGAGCATCCCAACGTGAAGTCGTCCATGATCAAGGCCATCGGCAACGTGATGCCGCGGCACCTGCTCGATCGCCGGCTGAATCCGATCGGCGAAATCACCGAGACGATCGCCGCCGAGCCGACGCTCGTGCCACTACTCCTCAGCCGCCCTCAATAGTGCATCCCAAGACCCAAGACCCACGACCCCGCCTCCGCGGCGAAGCCGCTTCGGCGAGACCTCGCCGTAGCTCGCTCTGGGAGCGTAGGCGGGCCACGACCCGATGCGCGCCGTAATCCAGCGCGTCACCTCAGCCCGTGTCACCGTTGACGATCGCCTGACCGGCGAGATCGGCGCCGGGCTGCTCGTGCTCGTCGGCGTCGAGCAGGGCGACGGCCCGGCCGACGTCCAGTACGTGGCGTCAAAGATTCGCGACCTGCGCATCTTCGCCGACGATGCCGGGAAGATGAATCGCTCGGTGCTGGACTGCCAGGGCGGCGTGCTGGTGGTCTCGCAGTTCACCTTGTCGGGCGACGCGCGCAACGGCCGGCGCCCATCGTTTGCGTCAGCGGCGCCGCCGCAGATTGCGCGGGCGCTCTATGAAGATGTCGTGCGAGAATTGAAGACCAGCGGGCTGCGCGTGGAGACCGGTGAGTTCCAGGCGATGATGCAGGTCTCCCTGGTCAACGACGGTCCAGTAACCATCCTTCTCGATAGCAGGAAAACCTTTTAATGACCCGATCACTGTTCGTTGCCTTGTTCGTGCTGGCGGCGGCCACCCCCTCCGTAGCGCAGCAACGACCACTCAAGACCGAGGATCCCGAGACCATTGGCGCTGGACGAGCGTTGATTGAAGCGGGTATCGAGTACGACCGTGACGCCGTGTTCCCGGTGTCAGGGCTGCGCGGCAATCACTTCAATCTTCCGTCGTTCGGCGTCAGTCTCGGCGTCAGCTCGATTGCGGAGATCCAGTTCGACTGGTCTCCGTACCAAAAGCTGTCGATCACCGAGCGCATTCCCAACGCGCCGCTGTCGAGCCTGCTGCAATTGGATGGCGATACGACGGATGACTTCGGCGACATTCACATTGGCGCGAAGGTGCGGCTGGTCAGCGAAACCGCGCGCCGGCCCGCGATTGGCAGCTGGTTTTCGACGCGCCTGCCGAATGCCGGCAACGAATCGGGACTTGGCAAGGACGTCCAGGACTTTTCATCGGCCCTCACCATCGGCAAGACCATCGAGTCCATCCGCGTGGTCGCTAACATCGGCATGATGATGATCGGCAATCCGCGGCAGGCCGCGGCGCAGGATGATTTGCTGATCTACGGACTCTCGGTCGCGCGCGCGATCAGTCCGCGCGGTGAGGTGGTGGGCGAGTTCATGGGCCGCGCCAACTTTGCGAACATCGTCACTCCCGGCGCGGAGGATCGCGGCTTGTTACGCTTTGGCACACGCTACACAACGGGCCCGGTCCGCCTCGATGCCGGCTTCATGCTTGGACTGACGTCGCGCGATCCAGAGATTGGCTTCAGCGGCGGCTTCACCTGGGTCTTCAACGCCTTCCACGTTCCCTGACAACCTGACTACCTGACGACCTGGCAACCCGCCCATGCTGTCCATTGCGAAGGCCCACGCCTACGGTAACGACTTCCTCTTCGTGCCTGCCGAGCAGGCCGAAGGATTCAAGCTCGACGAGCTGTCGCGCCGGCTGTGCAATCGGCACAGCGGCGTCGGCGGCGACGGCGTCATTTATTACACGATGGCGCCTGACGGCACCGCGCAGATGAAGCTGATCAACACCGACGGCAGCCCGTCGGAGTTGTCCGGAAATGGCCTGCGATGCCTCGCCGCGTTGGTCCTGCATCGCCGCCAGCAGGCAAGATCGGCGCCGATCAACGAGGTGCGCGTCGATACCGACGCCGGTTGGAAGACGCTGTCGCTGATCGGCCGCCAGGACGCGCGTTATACCTTCCGAGCCGCCATGGGGCAGCCGGAGCGAGTTGCCGAGGAGACCATCGAGGCCGCCGGCGAGACGCTCACGGTCACCACGCTGGCGATCGGCAATCCACAGTGCGTCGCGTTGATGCGCGAGCTGCCCGACCTGGCGCGTTTCAATCGGCTGGGTCCCGCGCTCTCGACGCATCGGCGTTTCCCGGAAGGCACCAACGTGGAGTTCGCAGTCGTTGAAGCCCCGGATCGGGTTCGCATCCTGATCTGGGAGCGCGGTGTTGGCCCGACGCACGCGTCCGGCACCGGTGCCTGCGCGTCCGCGATTGCGGCGATCTCGCACGGCGGCGCCGCTCGCGACGTGCAGGTGATTGCGCCCGGTGGCACGCAGCGCGTCGAGTGGCTTGAAGACGGCGTCTACCTGACCGGATGGGCGGAGGTGGTCTTCGACGGCCACTGGATTCCCAGTCCCGGTGTTCCAGAGTCGCGGACGTAGCGCGGTGCGGTGGGTGAATGCAGACGTTTCATGAGGCGGTCGGCGCCGTCGAGACGTTTTCACCCGCAGAGGAGCAGTTCAACCGTCGGCGCAGGACGGCCGGCCTGTTCCTGGCGCCAGCGGTATTCCTGATCATCCTGTTCGCGCCGCTCGGCGGCCTGCCGTTGCCGGCGCATCGCATGGCCGCCATCATGGGCCTGGTCATCACGCTGTGGCTGACCGAGGCGCTGCCGCTGGCCATCACCGCGATCCTCGGCCCATGCCTCGCGGTCGTGCTCGGCATCACGACGGGTCGCCAGGCGCTTGCGCCCTTCGCGGATCCCATCATCTTCCTGTTCATCGGCGGCTTCATGCTCGCGCAGGCGATGTTCGTGCACGGCCTCGATCGCCGTATCGCCTACTCCGCGCTCGCCATGCCTGGCGTCGGCACCAGCGCGTTCCGGATCCTGTTCGTCTACGGCGCGGTCTGCACGTTCCTCTCGATGTGGATCAGCAACACCGCGACCACCGCGATGATGTTTCCCATCGGGCTGTCGATCGTCGCGCATCTGATGCGCACGTCGGCCTCGCAGCCGAACGAAGTGCGCCGATTCGCGCTGGCGATGATGCTGATCACGTCGTTCGGCCCGTCGATCGGCGGCATGGGGACGCCGGTCGGGACCCCGCCGAACCTGATCGGCATCGGGATGCTCGAGAAGATCGTCGGCACGCGCATCTCGTTCTTCTCGTGGATGGCGATCGGCGTGCCGATCGTGGTGGTGCTGTTTCTCTATCTCGTGGCGCAGTTCTACTTTCGCTCGGTGCGCGGCCTGGCCGTGGTTGCCGGCAGCACCGAGATGGTGCAGCAGGAGCTGACGCGCCTCGGCAAGCAGACGACAGGGCAGCGCAACGTGCTGATTGCCTTCGCCATCACGATCTTGTTGTGGATCGCTCCGGGCCTCTTCGCGATTGCCGGCCTCGACGACACCGCTTTCGCGCGCGGCTATTCCAGCGCGATGCCGGAGGGCGTCGCGGCGATGATCGGCGCGACGCTGCTGTTCCTGATGCCGGTGGACTGGCGCGAACGCAAGTTCACGCTGTCCTGGGATGACGCCGTCAAGATCGACTGGGGCATTACGCTGCTGTACGGCGGCGGACTGGCGCTCGGCGAGCTGACGTTTACGACCGGGCTCGCGCAGGCGATTGGCGAGAACGTGACGGGCTGGCTGCCGTCGCAATCACCGCTGGCGTTGACGGCGCTGTTTACGGCCGCCGCGATCATCGTGTCGGAAGCGGCGTCGAACACGGCCTCGGCCAACATGATTATTCCGATCGCGATCGCCGTCTCGCAGGCCGCGGGCGTGCGGCCGATCGAGCCGGTGCTGGGCGCGACGCTCGGCGCCAGCATGGGCTTCATGATGCCGGTCTCGACGGCGCCCAACGCCATCGTCTACAGCTCCGGGCACGTTCCCATCACGCAGATGATGCGGCACGGCGTCCTGCTCGACATCGTCGCCTTCGTCATCATTGTCGTGACCGTGATGACGCTCGGACCGATCCTTTTCTGATCACGAACCGGCGGGTCGTGATCGCGAAAAACGCGATCACCGGGGGGGAGCCCTAACGCTTGCGGGGCGCCGGCCGATCGGCGGCCACCGCGTCGATCGCGGTCAAAGCGGCCTGAAGATCGGTGGCGGCGCCATTGACGGCCTTCGTGACGGCGGCGTAGTCCTCGCTCTTCAGCGCTGTGCGCGCATCTTGCAGCTTCTTGTCGGCGGCGGCGACCGTGGCCCTGGGGGCGCGGAGGCGCGCGGCGAGGCGCGGCGACTCCAGGTCTTTGAGACTGAGCTGGGCATGCGCACGTGAGAGCAGGGTGGCGAGTTCGGAGACGGCGGCCTCGGCTTGTCCACGCGCGTTGGCGCGGCCCTCTACTGCCAGCCTGGCAGCGTTCTGCGCGCGCTCGCGGCTGTCGAGGGCGTGATTGAGGGCCTGGCGGTAGTCGCGTTCGGCGGCGGCGGATTCGGATCGCTTCAGCGCGTCGACAGCGGCGGTGAATTCGTCGACGGCGAACTTGT
>DATMJU010000700.1:0-2619 GCA_035553795.1 Vicinamibacterales bacterium | reverse complement strand
GCTGGTGACGCAGGAATTCGAGCTCACCGCCACGCGCGTCGAGCTGCATAGTGGCGACAACGCCGAGTTCGCCGTGGTGCCCAGCTACGAGCGGTTGGAAGCGCCGTTCGAGATTTCCTCCGGCGTCATCCTCCCGGCGGGATCCGACTATCGATTCACGCGCTTCCGCGTGTCTGGCAACACCGCCAACAAGCGCATCGTGTCGATCCAGCCACGCGTGGAATGGGGCCGCTTCCTGTCAGGGGACCGCCGCGAGATCGCCATGGGGATGGGCATCCGTCCGCGCCCTGGCGTGACGCTCAACCTGAATTACGAATGGAACGACGTGGATCTGGCGGAGGGCGCGTTCCAGACGAAGCTGTTCCGCGTCATCGCTGACACGCAGTTCAGTCCGTTCATGTACCTCGTCAACAACGTGCAATACGACTCGGTGAGCCGCGTGCTCGGATGGCAATCGCGTTTCCGCTGGATCATCAAGCCGGGCAACGACATCTTCTTCGTCTATACCCACAACTGGGTTGACCCGGGCGACCCCGCGGCACGCTTCTCGACGCTCAGTCGTCGCGCGGCGGCCAAGGCGGTCTATACGAAGAGATTCTGAAATGACGATTGGGTGAATGCTTGATTGACGACTGTTGGGTGATTGACGAATGTCAATCGCCAAATAATTCGACAATCACAAAATCTCAAATCACCCAACAATCATCAATCAAGGAATCGCCCAATCGTCAATTTCAGAGCTGCTCATCGCCTGACGGACCGTAGATGGACGGGATCTTCACTTCCAGCATCCGCAGATACACGACCAGCTGCCCGCGGTGGTGAATCATGTGATTCAGCACGAAGTTCCGCATCACGGTGATCTTCGGCATGGTGAACACTTCCTTGCCGCCGGCCCTCAGCGTCCATGGGGCGTTGAATTCGCCGTCGGTCTTGCCTACGAGACTGGCGCGGCCGTTCTTCAGGTTGGCATCGAACAGGGCGAGTAACGCCGCGCGAGTTTCCGGGATGACGTAGCCGTCCGGCTTCTGCATGCCGTCAATGCCAGCCTGCGTCATCGTGGCCGTCGTCCAATAGGGCATTTCGGTGAGATGCTCGGCGATCTGGCCGAGAGTGCGGCTGGTGGGGTGCGGCCTGAAGTCGAACTTCCCGTCGGGCACTCGGTCGAGTACCCGGCGGGTCAGTCCCATTTCGCGATCGAATTCCGGCAGCAGGGCGTCGATGAGCGGCATGTGCCGCATTTTACCCTGCGCCTCTGTAGCTCTGCGCCTCTGCGCCTCCGTGCCTCTGTGCCTCTGTGGCGCTACTGCTTCTTGAAGAAGCTGCCGATCGTCTTCTCGAATTCCTTGTTGAACTGTTTTTCGAACTTCTTCTCGAAGTCCTTCCCGAACTCCTGCTCGATCTTGTGCTCCCACTCCTTCGCGAACTGCTCGGAATCGAAGTGATGGTCGAATTCGTGGACGAGGTCGAAGGCGGTGTCCCAGATACCGTCGAACCCTGGCGGTTTGGGCGGCTTTGGCGTCGGCGCCGGAGACGGGACGGGCGCAACACCCGGAGGCGCTGGTGGAGCGGGTGGCGCCATGGGCGTGTTCATGCGGCGGCGCTGACGCTCCTCTGCGCGGCTGACGATCGTCTTGCGCGCCAGCACTATGTCGCCGCCGAACGACTGCAGTTCGACGCGCGCGCTGCCGCTGCCCATCGTGAAGTTGAAGCGCTTGCTGCCGCTGCGCGCGTTCTGGCCATCCGGGAGCTGCACCGGGAAGTCCGCCGCGAAGTCACCCTGGAACGTGCGCACGAAGATGGTGGCGTTGTTGGCGCCGCCAAGGCCGACGCGGATGTCGCCATTGTGCGTGCCCAGCTTGTAGACGCCGCTGTCGCGGATGGTGCCGTTGAAGGTCACCTCGCCGTTGACCGTGAACACTTCGAGGTTCGAGGTCTGCGCGTTGTCGATGAACACGTCGCCATTCGTGGTCTCGGCGCTGATCTCGCCGCTCGAGTTGGTGATGCGAATGCCTTCGTTCACCGTCGTCGCCTGCACGCGGCCGCTCGCCTTGTCGACGGTGATGACACCTTCGACCGAGCGCAGCGACACCGCGCCATTGCCGCCGGTGACGCGGGCGTTGCCGTGCACGGTCTCGACCGTGACCTCCGCCTGCGTGCCTTCGATGGTGGCGTCCAGGTACGTGCCCGTCAGGTTGACCGGCATCCAGCGCGGCACGGTGATCTGGTAATCGACCAGGCCGCCGGGGCCGCGGCTGCTGCCCGTGCGGGTGGTGCGGATGCGCAGGGTGTTGTCCGTGGTCTCGGCGCTGATCGTCTCGCGCGACCCGTGTGACGCCTGGATGCGGACGCGATCCTGATCCCACGATCGGACGACGACCTCGCCGGCCTGGTTGCTCAACACCAGGCGCGTGCCCTTGGTGACATCAACCGTCTTTTCTGAGCCGGGGCCGGACTCGGGGCCGCCGGGGCGCGCCTGGATGGGCTGCTGCGCGCTGCTGCTCTCGGCGCGCGGCTGCGCGCCATCTGACAAATCGCGCGGCTGTGCGCCGGCCGCAGCGCTCACCGTGAGCGCAATCGCCGCGGCCGCGATGGTGGGGAATCTGTTCATCTGATTAC
>DATMJU010000699.1:0-2602 GCA_035553795.1 Vicinamibacterales bacterium | reverse complement strand
GGTAGCCGGTTATGGCCGCGATCGGCCAGGCGATGACGTAGGCCTTGGCCCACTGGATCAGGAAATCGTGCCGGAGCCCGAGGTTGAGATAGGTCACGATCAGCGTGACCATCATCACCATCATCGACGACATCGTCGCCGCAAGGATGAAACGCGCTTTGCCTTCCATCGTAGTCCTTCCCCAAAAGCCTCTTGGCGCGCCGATGTGGCCTGAAAGCCGGGCGCGGATCAAGGCTATTGCAACGACAAAGCCCCGCGGGATCGCCGCGGGGCTTTGCATTTTGCGTAGGGTTTACTGCACGATCATCCCGGTGAAGACATAGGCTTGCAGCATCACCAGCACGCCGACCAGACAGGCCAGTGTGATCGAGTGCCAGAACACGAAGCGCAGGATCGTGCCCTCGTGACCGAACCAGTTGGTCGCGGTCGAGGCGACCACGATCGATTGTGCGTCGATCATCTTGCCCATCACGCCGCCGGACGAGTTGGCTGCGCTCATCAGGATCGGCGAGATACCGAGCTGTTCGGACGTGATCTTCTGCAGATTGCCGAACAGTACGTTCGAGGCGGTGTCCGATCCGGTCAGGGCGACGCCCAACCAGCCGAGCAGCGTCCCGAAGAAGGGATAGAGCACGCCGGTGCCCGCAAAGGCGAGTCCGAGCGTGGCGTCGATGCCAGAGAGCCGCGTCAGCGTGCCGATCGCGAGCATCGCCGAGATGGTGATGAGCGAGTAAGCGCAGACCTTTATGGTCTTGCCGTATTCGGCGACGATCTTCACCGGCGAGAAGCCCATCAGGAAGCCGGAGATGATCGCGGCAATCAGCATCCCCGAGCCCGTATAGGTGAGCCACGTAAAGGAGAACACGGCGCCCTCCGGCGTCGGCTTCGCCGCGACCGGCGCGACCTTGTTGATCATATTGTGCAGCTCGGGCACGGCGTAGTTCCACGTTGCCCACGGGTTGACCTGTACCTTGAACCAGTTGGTGCCCCACAGCAGCAGGATCGCGCAGACGATGATCCACGGCAGCAGCGCAAGCCAAACCTGAGCCGTCGTCGGCTGGGTCTTGGGTGGCGTCGGCGCAGGCCGGCCGACCGCGGAGTCATCCTTGGTGCGCAGCGCCGGCGAGAGCCACAGCACCTTCGGCTGCCAGATCTGCAGGAACCCGATCAGGCAAGCCATCGAGATCAGCGATGCGCCGATGTCCACGATCCACGGATTGATGAAGTTCGAGATGAGGAACTGCGGCACCGCGAACGATACGCCGGTGATGAGGATCGCCGGCCAGATATCCTTCATGCCCTTCCATCCGGCGAACGCCCAGATCAGCCAGAATGGAACGATCAGCGAGAAGAACGGCAGTTGCCGCCCCACCATCGCGCCGAGCAGAAACGGATCGATGCCGGTGACGCTCGAAAGACCAGCGATCGGCGTGCCGAGCGCGCCGAAGGCGACCGGCGCGGTGTTGGCGATCAGCGAGAGGCCGGATGCCGCGAGCGGCGAAAAGCCGAGGCCGATCAGGATCGCGCCGGTCACTGCGACCGGCGTGCCGAAGCCCGATGCGCCTTCGAAGAACGCGCCGAACGAGAACGCGATCAGCAGCAGTTGAAGCCGTCGGTCCTGGGTGACGCCTCCGATGGTGGTCTGCAACGTCTCAAACGCACCTTTCGCCACCGTCAGCCGGTAAAGGAAGATGACGTTGAGCACGATCCAGCCGATCGGGAAGAACCCGGTCGCAACGCCGAGCACGGTGGCGCGCAGCGACATGCCGGCCGGCATCGTGAAGAGATAGATCGCAACGAGATTGGCGACGATCAGCGCGATGATGGCGGCGATATGCGCCTTCACCTTGTTCGAAGCGATGAGCAATAGCAGCGTGACGACCGGCAGCGCTGCTGCAATCGTCGACAGGACTTGATTTGAAAATGGATCGTAGACTTGGTTCCACATAGGACGACTCCCCAGCCGATTTCGGTTTTGATTTGGAGGACCGGTCTGTGGCCGTGTCCTGTCGCCCCGAAAGCGCAGAGAAGAGGAGTTCGGCGTTTCGAACTCCGCGTGTCCCAGCGTAACCCCCAACCAGAGGTTATGCTCAAGGTTTAGATTTTGGTAGCCATGATGCGCCGCGATCTGCGGGTTCCGTCCGGCCGGCTGGCGGCGGGTGCACGATCAACGAAGGGCTAACCATAAACAGCCCATCAGCATTGACTGTGTCTTAACGGAATCCCTCGCATTGTCCGCGTCATGACGCGTGGAGTGCGTAGGTATCTCGTCGGCTCCCTTGTCCTCTTGGCGCTCGCTGGATGCGGACGCGGTTTCCTTCAATACGCCGAGCGCGAGCCGTGGCGGCGCGAGGCGGAAGTCGCCTGTCTCAAGTCAGGCGCGGTGAGGGAAGGCGCAGGTCTGGTCCGTATCGAGCCGATCGAGGGTCCCGGCATTTGCGGCGCTGAATTCCCGCTGAAGGTTGCGGCCTTCGGCGAGAACAGCGCGTTCGGCTTTGCCGACGAGGCGGTCCGTCCGCCGGGCGCGATTCCAGGCGGTGCGCAGCAGCCGCGCTGGCCGATTGCACAGCCACGCGCATCGGCGCCGATCTCGCCTTCGTCC
>DATMJU010000698.1:0-3219 GCA_035553795.1 Vicinamibacterales bacterium | reverse complement strand
GACCGCTACTGCTGGAGACGGTCTGCGGTGGTGATCCCTGGGCTGATACAAGGGCAGGCAGGACCGCCATCAAGGCGGCGACGCGAGTGAACAATGGCATGGTGCGGACTCCTTCGCGTGTAACCGTGCGAGAAATATGCCATCGTAAAGATCTGTAGTGGCTATCCAGGACTTAAGAGAGCAGATCGCGCGGCTGCCTGAGCAGCCGGGCGTCTACATCTACTACAACGCGAAAGGCGAAACCCTCTACGTCGGCAAGGCCCGATCGTTGCGCGATCGCACGCGCTCGTACCTCGGCGCCTACGGGATGAGTCCGCGCCATGACGCGCTGCTGGACGAAGCGACACGCATCGAGGTGATCGTCACCGATTCGGTGGTCGAGGCGCTGGCCCTCGAGAACAACGTCATCAAGCAGCGCGCGCCGCGCTACAACATCCTGCTGCGCGACGACAAGAACTACCCGTACCTCCAGCTCACGACGACTGAAGCGTTTCCGCGCGTGCTGGTGGCGAGGTCGGTGGAGCGCGACGGCAACGTCTACGCCGGCCCGTTCCTGCCCGCCAAGTTCGCCCGCCGGACGATGGGCCTGACACACAAGGTGTTTGGCATCCGATCGTGCAACGAGGTGATCACCGGAAATCGCCACCGGCCCTGCCTTGAGTTCGATATCAAGCGCTGCCTCGCGCCGTGTGTGGCCGCGATCTGCAGCCCTGAGCGCTACGCCGTGGCGGTGGCAGACACGAAGTTGTTCCTCGAAGGCCGCAACCAGGAACTGGCCGACCAGCTGCGGACGCGCATGCTCGACGCGTCCGAGCACGAGCGCTACGAGGAGGCGGCGCAGTTGCGCGATTCGATGCGGACCGTCGAAGCCGTGCGCGAGCGCCAGCAGAAGATGGCCTCGGTGGAGCTGGGCGATCGCGACGTGCTGGGCGTGAAGGCCGGCGCCAGCGGCGCGGTCGTGCAGATCTTCCTCGTCCGCGGCGGGCGCGTCATCGAGCGCGTCGAGTTTGTGTGGGCCGCGGAAGGCGCGGAAGGCAGTGAGGGCGCCGGCACCGAAAGCGACGTCATCGAGGCGGCGATTCAGCAGTTCTACAGCGATCAGGAACCGCCGCCGGAGATCCATGTGCCGGTCGCGGTCAACGAGCAGCAGGTGCTCGAAGACTGGCTGACGCAGCAGGCCGGCCGCAAGGTGCGGATCGTCGTGCCCCAGCGGGGCTCCAAGAAGGGGATGATGGAGCTGGCCGCGAGAAATGCCGCGCTTGGCTACCGCACGCGCTTCGATTCGAATGCGACCGCCAACTACGAGGCGCTCGAGTCGCTGCAGGCGGCGCTGCGGCTGCCGAAGCTCCCGCGCCGCATCGACTGCTTCGACATCTCGACGATACAGGGCGCGGAGACCGTGGCCTCGATGGTCGTGTGCGAAGAGGGTCGCATGCGGCCGAGCGAGTATCGCAAGTTCAAGATTAAGCAGGGATCAGGGATCGGGGACCAGGGATCGGGGCGGTTCCTTGATGATTTCGCCGCCATGGAGCAGGTGGTACGCCGGCGTTACGCAAAAGTCCTCGAGAACGGCGGACCCTTTCCGGATCTGATCGTCATCGATGGTGGCAAAGGACAGTTGAACGCCGCGTACGCGGCGCTTGAAACCGTGGGCCTGTCGAACCTCGTCGCGGTCGGTCTCGCCAAGAAGGAAGAACTGGTCTTCACGCGTGACAGCATGGAGCCGCTGGCGCTCGATCCGCACGGCGCCGCGCTACGCCTGCTCCAGCGCATTCGCGATGAAGCCCACCGCTTCGCAATCACATTCCATCGTCAGTCGCGCAAGAAGCGCGACTTGCAGTCGGAGCTCGATGTCGTCCCGGGCATCGGCCTGCGCCGAAGGAAGACACTCTTGACGGCCTTCGGCAGCCTCGCAGGCGTGCGTCGAGCGTCGCGTGAAGAACTGGCGCGGGTGGTGGGAGGCAAGACCGCCGACGCGGTGATTGCGCATTTCGCCGCCAACCCCTGAAGGGTGAATGAGCCCAAGCGGCTCGGGTAGGCGGTACGCATGGCGTGATACGCTGATGTGTTCCATTCCACGTGGGAAACATCGATCTCGTTCAAGTCCTCATCGTCCTTACCGTCCTGATTGCCTCGTTATCGGTGCATGAGGCGGCGCATGCCTTTGCGGCCGATCGCCTCGGTGATCCTACGGCGCGGGGCCTAGGCCGGCTGTCGCTGAACCCTGCGGTCCACGTCGATCCCATCGGAACCCTGTTATTCCCGGTTATTGCATTTGTGACCGGAGTTCCGCTGATTGGCTGGGCGAAGCCGGTCCCTGTCGACCCGCGTTACCTCAAACACCCAAAGCGGGACTTTGCTCTGATCGCGGCAGCTGGTCCGGCCAGCAATCTGGTCATGGCCACCATCGGGGCCATCGCGCTGGCCGTCATCCCCGGCGCTGCTCCCGGTGACATTGCGGCTCGCGCTGTTACCGGTCCGCTGTTCCAGATTTTCAACCTGTTCGTCTACATCAACGTCCTGCTGGCGGTCTTCAACATGATCCCGGTGCCGCCGCTCGACGGCGGAAACGTGTTGCTGGGCGTGGCGCCCGAGCCGGTCGCGAGAATGATCGAGCGGCTGCGTCCGTATGGCTTCCTGATTTTGTATGCTTTGATGCTGACCGGCGTGCTGGGCACCTTGCTTGGGCCGGTCGCCAATTACCTTTTGTATTTGCTGGGAGTCTAGTGTCTAAGCAGCGCGTGCTGTCGGGGATGCGCCCGACAGGAAAACTTCATCTCGGTCACCTCGTCGGGGCACTGCAGAATTGGGTCACGCTGCAGGAGAAATACGACTCGTTCCACTGCGTCGTGGATTGGCACGCGCTGACGACCCATTACGCGGACACCAGCGAGATCGTCGCCAACACGTTCGACAACGTCGCCGACTGGATCGGCGCGGGTCTCGATCCCGAGAAGAGCACGTTCTTCATTCAGTCGTTGGTGCCCGAACACGCCGAGCTCTACCTGCTGTTCCAGATGGTGACGCCCATTCCGTGGCTCGAGCGCGTGCCGACCTACAAGGAACAGGTCGAGCAGCTGAGCGATCGCGACCTGTCGAGCATTGGTTTCCTCGGCTACCCGCTGCTGCAGGCGGCGGATATCGCGGTCTACGACGCGCACTGGGTGCCGGTGGGCGAGGACCAGGTCCCGCACCTCGAGCTGACGCGAGAGGTGGTGC
>DATMJU010000697.1:0-7702 GCA_035553795.1 Vicinamibacterales bacterium | reverse complement strand
CTCCCTGCTGATCAAGTTCTCGACGCTCGGGATCTCGGCCTCGCGGCGGCGGCGGTATTCGGCGGTCGCTCCTTCGATGGCCACCAAATCAATGCGCGTCACGCCATCCGCGTCAAACGGCTCGATGCCGGGCGGCATCGCGAGATCGACGAACACGATCGGCTTCGCGCGGCGATCGCCGACATGTTCTCGCCTCACCATCCAGCCATCGGCGCCGGCGGCACACACCACGGCATCGGCCCGCTCGATCTCCGGGACAAGCGAATCAAGCGCGACGGCACGGCCGCCGTATTTGCTGGCCAGCACGCCGGCCCGGTCGACAGTGCGGTTGGCGATCACGAGCGATCCAACGCCGATCGCGGCCGCTTGCCGCACAATCTTGGCCGCCGTCTCTCCGGCGCCGAGAACGACGACGCTGCTGGCCGGCATCGCGATGCGGTCACGCAACTGGCGGACCGCGACCGACGCGACCGACATCGCGCCATTGGCAATTCCGGTTGTCGCCCTCGCACTCCGTCCGGTGCGGATCGCCGCCGTGAACACGCCACGGAGAAAAGAACCGGCCGTCGGCGACTGCTCGACGGCCGAGCGAGCCTGCCCGAGAATCTCCGCCTCGCCCAGGACCATCGACTCCAGTCCGCTGCACACGCGGAACAGGTGTCGCGCCGCATCCTCTCCAGAAACGTGAATCGCACCCGAACGCCACAACTCGTTCGCCGCCGGGAGGACCGCATCCAGGGTCAGCGCCACGACGCGATCGTCGTCTTGATGCCTCGCGCGCCAGTAGACTTCGAAGCGATTGCAGGTCGAGAGGACGATCGACTCGATGCCGGAGATGGAGAGCGCCTCGTGAAGCCGCGTGGCATCGCCGTGGGCGATGACACCACCCAGCGCGCTCAGGCCGCAGGAGCGGTAACTGAGCGACGACACGCGGAGCGCATCGAGTGCGCCCGCTGGAGCTGCTAGAGGAGAGGTGGGATGTGACAACGCTGCATTTGCAGCGTACGGGCCGGGAACGCGACCCGCAATTCGTACGACTCCTGACGGCACCTCCGTATTTCTACGGAAACTGATGCCAGCTACGACGTTGGGGGCACGAGGCCTTCGCGGATCGCCACCTGCGTCAGCAGTGCGACCGACTTCACGCCAAGCTTGCGCATGAGGTTGGCGCGATGCGTTTCCACGGTCCGCTGGCCAATGTCGAGCGTGGTCGCAATTTCCTTCGTGGCCTGGCCGCGCGCGATCAGCGTGAGCACTTCACGCTCGCGCTCGGTGAGCCCCTGCAGTCCCTGCTTGTGACCGTCGCGCACCATCTCGGCCATTTGCTGCTGAATCGCAGGACTGAAGAACGTGCCGCCGCCGGTCACCGCCTCGATCGCGGCCGCAAGGTCCTGGACCGCTGAATCCTTCAACAGATACCCGTCCGCGCCTTCCGCGATCGCCCTCGACACATACTCCCTGCCCGCATGCATCGTCAGGACCACGACCTTCACCTGCGGCGAATCGCGCTTGGCCTGGCGAAGCACGTCGATGCCTTCGAGTCCGTTCATGTTGAGATCGAGGACCAGCACATCGGCGGATGCACTCGCGAGCGCGGCGAGCGCTCCGCTGCCGTCGGCGGCTTCGGCGACCACTTCGAACTGCGGCTGCGACTCGAGGATGCGGCGAATGCCGGCGCGGACCAGGGTGTGATCGTCGGCGAGGATGACGCGCGTGCGTGTGCTCATGGTGCCACACCGACGGGAATGCGCGCCGTCAATCGCACCCCCTTGTGGTCCGCCGGGCCAATCGTCAAAGAGCCGCCCGCAGCGGTCACGCGTTCCTGCATGCCGAGCAGCCCCAGCTTTGGCTCCAGCCCGGCCCCCATTCCCTGTCCATCATCTTCCACGGTCAACATTACTTCGGGACCACGCAAACCCAGCTCGGCGCGGACCCATGTCGCCTTCGCATGGCGCACGATGTTGGTCAGCGCCTCCTGGACGACACGATAGAGCACCACCTCGACGTCGGGGGAAAACGTGCGGCCGCCGGTCTCGATATCGAGATCCACCTTGATACGCGAGCGCTCTGATACGTCCGCAGCCAACGCGCGCAACGCCGCGTTCAAACCAAGATCGTCGAGCGCAGAGGGGCGCAGCAGGTTGCTGAGATCCCTGACCTGCGCCAGTGCGCGTCCGACCTTTTCGCCCGCGTCCTTATGGCCGTCGAGATCAAGCTCGATCTTCACGGCAGTCAAGGCCTGGCCGGCCTCGTCATGCAGTTCGCGCGCGATGCGGCGCCGCTCGTCTTCCTGGGCGCGCAGCAACAGGCGCGTGAGCTGTTCCAGCTCGGAGGTGCGCGCGGCCAGCCGGTTGCGCTCGCCGCCCAGGACGACGAACAACATGCCGAGGCCGATCGCGAACAGGAAGATGACGTCAACGAAGACGCCGTACAGGACCGCCGCGCCAAACGATCGCAACAGCGGGTAATCGAGGTGGTGCAGCCCCCAGAGGATGAACGACCACGCCAGCACCTTGCCGCCGCCGCCCGGGACGCTGTGACGCTCACGCCACAACAGCATGCCGGTCCACACCGTGACGGACGTGAGAATCGCGACCGATGACACCCCGGCGACCACCATGCTCTCGATCTCGAAGATCGAGAACCACGACCAGCCAACGACGACCGGGACAGCGATGATGTGCCACGGCCGCCACTTGAATCGTCCGGATAGCTGCAGCGCCGCCACCAGCATCAGCAGCGCGCTGAAGCCGGTCATGACCTGGTGAGAGAAGAGAAAGATCTCGTCGCGGCGGACCAGAAACGCCGACATCGACGCCAGGCGCGCCACGTACACCGTCCACGCCAGAGACCAGGTGAAGAAATGCGGACCGCGCTGCCTGAGCCACAGGATGTAGCAGGTCAGCGCCAGCGTGCTGGTGAGGACTGACTGGAAGCCCAGCGCGCTGCACTCGACGAAAAGGCGATCGAGGGTCAACGTGCTCACGTTACCATCCGCTTCGGCTCGATGCTAATACGGTCGACTTACGGCGAGACAAGAGCCCGGAGCTCGTCCACCGCCGAGAGGAATGTCGCTTCGCGTGGCATCCGGGCCGAGAGACCGGCCTCCTTCAACGCCGCGTGAGTCGTGGGTCCGATTGCGATGATCGCCTTCAGCTCCGCGAGCGCGTCGACACCGACAGCGTGAATCAATCGCCGCGCGGTGGCCGGGCTGCCAAGGATCACCGCTTCGGGATCGGCGTGCACCCAATCGCGGCGGATCGCGTCATGCGGTCGGGCGGTCATGGTGTAGGCCTCGACTTCGGTGACGTGGGCACCTTGCTTGCGGAGGCCTTCGATGAGTTCCTGCCTTCCGCCGGCAACCGTCGGTACGAGCACCTTCTTGCCCTGCCAGTCGTCGAGGGACCGCAACGTCTCCCAGAGGGCTTTGGCGTTGAAGGCCTCACCCACCACCGGGTCGGATGCGCCCGCCTCGCGCATCGCGGCGGCGGTCGCTTTTCCAACCGCGGCCGTTCGCAGGCGTTTCGGCCAGCGCGATCCTCGAGCAGCGGTCAGCGCGCGGACGGCCCGGACGCTGGCGCAAATCACCCAGTCAAACCGCTCGAGGCCCCGCGCCGCGGCGTGCAGCCGTTCCGGATCGGGTGGCGGCCCTTCGACAATCACCGGGCACGCCACCGCGACAAACCCCGCGTTTTCGAGGGCGCGCCGCACCGCGCCCTCTCCTTCGTCATCTCTTGTAACCGCAACGCGCCATCGCGTGCCGTCCATCCGATCGAGCATATACTGCGCTTTGTAAAGGGGACTGACCCTTTAACATACGTTTTCGATTCGGTTTTTGCGTACCGGAGATGCTCATGCGTGCACGTGTAATTGCAATGACCGCCGCCGCGATTGCGGCCGGCACAATGATCAGTGCCCAGGCCCCAAAGCGTTTCAACCCGATGGTCGAACTGCTGGCGGCCAAGAAGCCGGTGTTCGGCCTCTATGCGCCCAGCAACCGCCGCTTCGGCGGTGGCGGCCCCGGTGGTCCCGGCGGAGCGGCCAGGCCCGCCACGCCCCCGGCTGATGCCCCGCCGCAGAAGACGCCGGCGCAGCTCGCCAAGGAAGCCGTGGACTTCCCAAACAGCGACTTCATCTTCGACGGCACCATGGAGGGCAACTTCGATAGCGCCGCCGCAGCGTTCCAGGAGTTCACCAACGGCATGTCCGCGGCCGGCATCCTGATCAAGTCTCCGCAGCCGCGCCTGAGCAAGTCGGTGGTCGTGAAGATGAACGAGATCGCCGGCAATGCGAAGGCCGGCGAGAACATCGGCCGTCAACTCAACATGGGCGTGACCGGCATCATGTTCGTCAGCGCCGAAAGCGCCGAGGAAGTGCAGACCGGCATCAACGCGATGCGCTTCAAGTCCAAGGGCGGCACGCGCTCGGAAGACGTCGGCAATGCGCCGGCTTTCTGGGGCATGAGCGAAAAGGAATACAAGGAGAAGGCCGACCTGTGGCCGCTCAACCCGAACGGCGAGCTGGTCAACTGGACCATCGTCGAGAGCAAGGCCGGCCTTGAGAACGTGCGCGCGATCGCCGCGGTCAAGGGCGTCGGTGTGCTGTGGCCGGGCGCGGGCACGCTGCGCGGACTGTTCACGACCACGCAGCCGGACGGCACGCGCAAGCTGGATGAAGCGGCCTGGGAAGCGTCGATTCAGAAGGTGCTGGCGGCTTGCAAGGAATTCAACGTCGCGTGCGGCTACCCCGCCTCCCCTACCGACATCGAGATGCGCATGAAGCAGGGCTTCAGCGTGTTCGTGATGAACTGGGGCGATGCTGGGTTCAAAGCGATAGAGATAGGTAAGAAAGCAGCCGGGCGCTGATCTCGGATCTCGGATCGAGTGGATCTCGGATTATTTTTCGATCTTCAAATAATCTGAAATCCGCTCGATCCGAAATCCGACATCAGCAGCTTACACACTTGTGATTGTTCTTCGCTCCAAGAGCCTCTAACAACTTGATCGTCTCCGGATACGGCTGCGTGCGCTGCACGGGGCCGTTGGCGAGATCGACCGTGGTCTGGCCGCGGCGATTGACCTTCTTCACATCGGCGCCCTTCGACACCAGGTAACGAATCATCTCGTTGTCGCCGCGCGACGCGGCGTTGTGGACGGCGGTGTTGCCGTCTTCGTCTTCGGCGTTGACGTCGAGGCCGTGCTCTTCAACGAGATACTTCGCAGCCGCCAGCAGGCCCGTCGGCGCGTAGCGATGCGCGTTGCCGGCGAAGCCTTCGCTATAGCCGGTTCCAGCCACGGCGGTGAGCGCCGTTGCGCCTGGGCCACCGGTCGGCAATGGCGGACGGCCCGACGGATCCTGGTCGGCGCCGCCACGCGTGCCGCCCTGGAAGTTGCCGCGCTGCGCGATCTTCATGGTGCGAATGTGCGGATCGGCGCCGTACTCGACCAGCAGTTTCATCGCAGCAATGTCGGCGCCCCATGCAGCGCGCCAGAACGCCGTGGCGCCTGAATCGTCGGTGCGCAGCAGCTCGAAGTTGTATTCGGTAAACCACGGCTTGCGATAGATGCGCGCGTTCGGATCGGCGCCCTTGTCGAGCAGCTTCTTCATCAGCGTCAGGTAGTCGGTCTTCTGCTGCAGGTAGGCGCGCGGCTGCGGGTAGAACGAGCGCGGCTGCCACTGCGTGTTGATCACGGCGTAGAGCGGAAACATGCCGCCTTCGCTGACGATGTTCGGGTCTGCGCCCTTGTCGAGGAGCATGCTGACGAAATCGAAGTGGCCGTTCACGGCCGCAACGACCATCGGCGTCGTCTTGTCACCAGCGCCCTGCTGGTTGATGTCCGCCCCGGCGGCGATCAACGCCTCGGCGGTGGCCATGGCGCCCTGCCGCGCGGCAAAGTGCAGCGCCGCCAGCCCGCCGTGCTTGCCGATCAGTTCGTTGTAGTTGAACGGACGGGTCACGCCGGGCACGTCGCCGCGCTGAGCGGCCTGCGCCTGGACGGGCACGCCGTTCTGGTCGACCTGCGAGCTCATCGTCAGCGCGGAGAAGTCCTCGACGCGGGAGGTCGCCTTGATGTCGGCGCCCCGCGCCAGCAACAACTTCACGACCTCGACGCGATCGGCGGCCGCGGCAAACATCAGCGCGGTCTGGCCGTTGGCGGTTTCCTTGAGATTGGGATCGGCGCCGTTCTCGAGCAGGATGCGGACCGATTCCGCGCTGCCGGAATGCGCGGCGTGCATCAACGCGGTGGCGCCGGTTGCCGTCGTCGCGGTGACGGGAGCACCGCCGGCAATCAGCGGTGCGATGACGGCCGCGTGACCGACCTGCGCGGCGAGATGGAGCGGCGTGTAGCCGCCGATGCGCGTCTTCGCGCCAACGTTGGCGCCCGCATACAGCAGCATCGAGGCGAGGTCCGCGTCACCGTTCAGCGCGGCCCAATGCAGCGCCGTCATGCCGTCGCCTTGCGCGCCGTTGACGTCGGCGCCTTCCTTCAACAGCTTCTTCACCGCTTCGGCGTTCTTCGCCTGCGCGGCATTGGCGATGTCGGACGGACCGGACGCACCCACCGAGGTGGCCAGCGCCGCAGAAAGTAGCAACGCGAGGAGTCGAGAAGTTTTCATAAGCGGTTACGCAACAGTTGCTTCAGGGGCCTTGTTGAGGTCCATTACCGCGTTGCTGTCGCCGAACGTCGCCAGGTCCAGGCCGACGCTGCGCAACGCGCCGAGCATGGCGTTGGCCATCGGCGTGCCGTCGGCGGCCTTGATGTGCATGTTGCCCTTCAGCGCGCCGCCGGCGTGGCCGGCGAAGAACAACGGGCAACGCTTGTGGTTGTGCACGTTCGAGTTGCCCATCGGCGATCCGTAGATCAGCAGCGAGTTCTCGAGCAGGTTGCTGTCGCCGTCCGGCGTCTCCTTCAGCTTCTTCAGGAAGTACGGCACCAGGCTGACGTGGTACTTGTTGATCTTCGCGAGGTCGAGGATGCGGTCTTCGCGCTCGCCGTGATGCGACGCGATATGGAAGCCGGTGTTGACGCCCGTCTCCGGATACACGCGGTTCGAGACGTCGCGGCTCAACTTGAACGCGACCACGCGGGTCACGTCCGACGCGAACGCCACCACCTGCATGTCGAACATCAGCTTGACGTGCTCGTCGTAGGAATCCGGCACGCCAATGGGCGCGCCGGGAACGGCGCGCTCCTCGCCAGAAGTGTTCTGCGCTTCCACCTTCTGGATGCGGCGCTCGATTTCACGGACGTCTTCGAGGTAGTCGGCGAGACGAATCTGATCGGCGTGGCCGAGCTGCGCCTTCAACTGGTTCGACGACTGCGTGACCCAATCGAGGATGCTGCGGTCACGGCGGCGGCGCGCCGCGCGCGCCTCTGGCGTGGCGCCAATACCGAACAGCTGATCGAACACCGCGCGCGGGTCGCGGATCATCGGCAGCGGCTCTTCTTCGTTCTTCCAGCTGATCGAGTCGGTGTAGGCGCAGGAGTAACCGTAGAAGCAGCCGCCGGCCTGGTCAACGTTCTCGACGCACAGCTG
Source organism: Vicinamibacterales bacterium (assembly GCA_035553795.1). GTDB lineage: Bacteria > Acidobacteriota > Vicinamibacteria > Vicinamibacterales > UBA2999 > 12-FULL-67-14b. The sequence continues at coordinate 163 of DATMJU010000697.1, read as the reverse complement.
CATCGAGGGCATCGGCGTCTCCTGCCCGAACTTCTGCGCGAACAACTGATCCAGCGAGGTGCCGGCCCTGAGGTCCGACCCCTGCGTCTGCTTGGGATGTGACTGCGTGAGGAACACGGCCGCCGAACGGAAGTGGTCGCCGCCAATCTCGGGCGGTGAAAAC
>DATMJU010000696.1:0-7276 GCA_035553795.1 Vicinamibacterales bacterium | reverse complement strand
TCAGCGATTCGGTCAGCGGCACCTCATCCGGCGCGAGATTCGAATACCGCGGATCCTTCGCCGCGTGGCGTTCATCGTCCTTGCTGAGCGGCGGCGGGGGAATCGCGTACGCGCGGCGCCAGATCTTCACCTGGTCCTCGCCGTGCTTGGCCGCGGTCTCCGCCTTGTTCAGTCCTTGCAGCGCGCCGTAATGGCGCTCGTTCAAGCGCCAGTTGCGCTCGACCGGCAGCCAGAGCTGATCGAGCTCGTCGAGCGCGAGAATGCTGGTCCAGATCGCCCGCTTCAACAGCGAGGTGTAAACGAAGTCGAAACCGACGTTCTCCGCCTTCAGCAAACGGCCCGCGGCGCGAGCCTCGTTGCGTCCCTTCTCGGTGAGTTCGACGTCGGTCCACCCGGTAAACCGGTTTTCCTGGTTCCAGGTGGATTCGCCGTGACGGAGCAGAACGAGCTTGTACATCGTCTTTGTGTTTACGAAGCGGAGCCGAGTTGTTTGATCGCGGAGCGGCCCGCGTACTTGGCGGATGATCCGAGCTGCTCCTCGATCCTGAGCAGCTGATTGTATTTGGCGACGCGATCGCTCCGCGACGCCGAACCGGTCTTGATCTGTCCGGCGCCGGTGCCGACGGCGAGATCGGCGATCGTCGAATCTTCGGTTTCGCCGGAGCGATGCGAGGACACGCAGCGGTAGCCGGCCTTGGTCGCAATCGACATCGCGTCGAGCGTCTCGGTGATCGTCCCGATCTGGTTGACCTTGACGAGCAGCGCGTTGGCGATGCCGGCGGCGATGCCTTCCTTGAGGATGCCCGGGTTGGTGACGAACACATCGTCGCCAACGAGCTGCACCTTGCTGCCAAGCGCATCGGTCAGCATCTTCCAGCCCTTCCAGTCCTGTTCGGCGCAGCCGTCTTCGATCGAGATGATGGGATACTGCCGGCACCAGTCGACGTAGAGGTCGACCATGCCTTGCGAATCGCGCGCGGGTTCACCGGACTTGTGAAACTCGTAGTGATCGTCCTTCCAGAACTCGCTGGCCGCGACGTCAAGCGCGATGAAGACGTCCTCGCCGGCCTTCGATCCGGCCTTGCCGATCGCTTCGAGGACCACCTCGAGCGCTTCCTTGTTCGATTTCAGGCTCGGCGCGAAGCCGCCTTCGTCCCCCACGCCGGTCGAGAGGCCCTTGCCCTTCAGGATCGATCTGAGCGCGTGAAAGATCTCCGTTCCCGCGCGCAGCGCGTCGCTGAACGTCGAAAAGCCGAGCGGCATGACCATGAACTCCTGGAAGTCCACGTTCGAATCGGCATGCGCGCCGCCGTTGAGGATGTTCATCATCGGCACCGGCAGCGTGTAGTGCGCATTGCCCGCGAGACTGCCGATGTGCGCGTAGAGCGGCGTCTTCCGCTGCGCCGCTTCGGCGCGCATCGCCGCCAGCGAAACCCCGAGCAGCGCGTTGGCGCCGAGGCGGCTCTTCGTCGCCGTGGCGTCGAGCGCGATCATCGTCTCGTCGAGCTGGCGCTGCGAGAAATCCTTCCCTTTGATCGCCGATGCGATCTCGCCGTTGATGTTCGCAACGGCCTTGCGCACGCCCTTGCCGAGATAGCGCGACTTGTCGCCGTCCCTCAGCTCGAGCGCTTCACGTTCACCGGTCGATGCGCCTGACGGGACGCCCGCCCTGCCGGACGCGCCGCCCTCCAGGGTTACATCAACTTCAACAGTTGGATTGCCGCGCGAGTCGAGGATCTCCCGGCCTTTGACGTCAACAATTTTCATGGTTGGCAGCTGCTGTCACTTTTGAAAAGTATCTCTGTTGCGGCGGTTGGCGTCGGTCATCCCCGCCGATCGGCTTCGCCTTCAAGGTGGAGGGCGGCTTCACTGATCGCCGTCACGTATGGTTCATCACCGGGCGCGACGACGACGACGCCGTTTTCCGAGACGGTGTGGCGGCGTTTGTCCTCTTCGGGATTGAAGCCGATGAGCGCGCCGCGCGGAATGTCGACATCGCGATCGATGATCGCCTTGCGAATGCGCGCGTGGCGCCCGACGCGCACGCCGGGCATCAGGATCGAATCTTCGATCGTGCAGAAGCTGTGCACGCGGACGTTGGGGCAGAGGATGCTGCCGCGGATCTCGCTCCCAGAGACGATGCAGCCCTGGGAGATCAGCGAGTCCTGCGCATCGCCGCGCCGCCAGTCTTCGGCGAACACGAACTTCGCCGGGGGCGCCTGCGGCATGTAGGTGCGTAGCGGCCACTCCGGATCGTACATGTTGAATTCCGGATTCACCTGGCACAGGTCCATCTGCGCCTCGTAGTACGCGTCGATGGTGCCGATGTCACGCCAGTACTTCGCCGCCTTCTTGTTCTCGTCGTAGAACGGGTAGGCGTAAGTGCGGCCGCGATCGATCAGCGCCGGGATGATGTCCTTGCCGAAGTCGTGATGGCTGGCCGGCTTGGCGGCGTCTTCTTCGAGCGCCTTGATCAGCACGTCGCTGTCGAAGACGTAGATACCCATGGACGCCAGCGCCAGGCCGGGCTCGCCCGGCATGGCCGGCGGGTTCTGCGGCTTCTCGAGGAAGCCCGTCACCTTGTCGTGTTCGTCGATCGCGACGATCCCGAAGCGCTTGCCGTCTTCGATCGGGACTTCGATCGCGGCGAGCGTGACCTCCGCCGCCATGTCGACATGGAAGCGCAGCATCTTCTGGTAGTCCATCTTGTAGACGTGGTCGCCGGCCAGTACCACGACGTACTTCGGGCTCTCGCGAATGATGGAGTAGAGGTTCTGGTACACCGCGTCCGCGGTGCCCTGATACCAGTGTTCGCCGACGCGTTTTTGCGGCGGCAGGATCTCGATGAACTCGCCGAGCTCCTCCGACACGACGGTCCATCCCTGGCGGATGTGCCGGTTGAGTGACAGCGACTTGTACTGCGTGGCGATGAACACGTGCCGCAGCCCCGAGTTGATGCAGTTGCTCAGGACGAAGTCGATGATGCGATACGGGCCGCCGAAGTACACGGCAGGTTTGGCCCGGTCGCGTGTCAGCGGCGCGAGCCGTTCGCCCGCGCCACCCGCCAGCACGATTACAAGGACGTCGTCACGAAGCATGCGCCACCGAAGTCTATAGCCAGAGAAGTCACGGAACGCGTAGATGTGAAGATATCACCACATGTAACGATCCAGCTGGGGCTAAGCCTCTAGCATTGCAATGGTTTAGCCGGATTGACTTGGCCTCGCTCCGACCCCTATGATCCTTGGGATCGAGACTGGCGGCAGAGGGCTGACAGCGGATCAGTTGGCACGGCAGTAAACAGTGGTTTCAGGGGAGTTGATGATGGCAATTCGGCGTGCGATGGCCGTGGTGGTCGCGCTGGTGATGTCGGCAACGTTTGCCGTAGCGCAGCAGGCTCCAAAGAAGGACGAAAAGAAGCGCAGCAAGCAGGAGAACCAGGAGATCGAGCAGCTGGTCAAGGTGATTGACGCCGCCGCCGCCGGTCAGGCTGTCGCCTCGGAAATCGGCATTTCGATCGAACCGTTCCACTTCCTGGCGGCGCAGAACCTGACGTTCGTGCCGTTCATCATGAAGTTGACGAACGCGCCGAAGACCGATCTCGCGATGATCGTTCGCGTGGTCGCGCCGGAAGTCGCGGCGACCGATGCCAAGGCGAAGCCGAAGGGCCGCCCCGTGTATCCGTGGGAAGACGCGCACTTCATTTCCGCCGCCGAGCTCACGGGCGAACCCGCGACGCTGTATCGCATTCTCCAGGCCGCTCCCGGCACCTACGACGTCTACATCGCGTTGAAGGAGCGCCTCCCGGAAAAGGCGCCGCGCAACGCGGTCGCCAAGACCGGTTGGGTCAAGACCTCGCTCACGCTGCCGAACTTTAGCAACGGTGAGTTCGCCACCAGCTCCGTGCTCGTTACCGACAAGGTCAACACGCTGACCGCTCCGATGACGCCGGACGAACGCCGCGTGCGTCCGTTCGTGTTCGGCGCGCAGGAATTCGTGCCCGCCCCGGATCTGGAATTCCTGAAGAGCGAAGAGTTCAACGTGCTGTTCCAGGTGTACAACTCGGGTCTCGAAGCCACCGGCAAGCCCAACGTGACCATCGAGTACGAGTTCCATCGCATGGAAGACGGCGCGGAGAAGTTCTTCAACCGCACGCAGCCGCAGGCGTACAACGCCAGCAACCTGCCGCCCCAGTTCGATCCGGCGATCCACCCGATCCCGGGCAGCGTGGCGATTCCGTTGACCAGCTTCCCGGCCGGTTCCTATCGCCTGGCCATCAAGGTCACCGACAAGGTCGCCAACAAGGTCCTGAACCGCGACGTGAAGTTCGTCATCAAGTAGTTCTCGAACATCTGCCGGTGGTGATCAACCAGCATTCGGTTGATCACCACTTGGTACCCGCCTCCGGGCCCTGCCCCCCTTGCTTGGAAGCGAACCCCATCCGGAGCCCCGGAAGAGGTGGTTCCGGCCCCGAAAAAACCCCGTTAGACAGCATCCCGTTACAGGCGTAGACTGAGTCGAACCGTCCACCCCGTTTGGGGGCGGCCGGCGTCTAAACAGAGGATGGGGACCCCCAGTCGCCTGATCGCACTCTGCGCGCTTTGCCTCGCGGCATTGCAGTCGACCTCTGTCGCCGCGCAGGGGCTCAAGGTTGAACCCGTCACCAAACTTGCCGCGACCGAAACGGGCCTGATCGAGGGCCGCGTTACTGATGAGCTAGGCCAGCCATTGGATGGCGCGGTGGTGTCCGCGCTGGGCGGGGCGACCGCATTTGCCGTCTCCGACAAGACCGGCGCCTATTCCCTCAAGCAGTTGCCTCCGGGTCCGTACCTGGTCCGCGTGCATCTCGCCGGCTTCCTCGCCGCGCGCAGCACGATGGTCAACGTGCGGCCCGCGACGCGCAGCGCGTCGTCCTTCACGCTTCGCCGCGAAGGCGCGGAGAAGACGCCACGCATTACCGAGGCGGCGGTCGGCGCCATCGGCGCCGCGCCTGCTCCGGCGACGACGAAGGCCGGAGGACGCGACGAAAGCGAACTGGCGTGGCGGCTGCGTCATCTCAAACGCGGTGTGCTGCGTGACGCGCAAACGCTAGCCGGCATACCGAACGACGACGACTGGTTTATTACTGATTCGTTCCAGTTCCTCGGTCGCGCGGTCGGCAGCGCCGTCGGCACTTCGGCACGCGCCGCGACGGCGCTGTTCACCGATCTCTCCCTCGGCGGACAGGTCAACCTGCTCACCACCGGCGCGTTCGACAGCCCGCTGCAGTTGCTGCAGATGGATCGAACCAACAGCGTCGCCTTCTTCTCCGTTGGCGCGCCGGTTGGCTCGCATGGCGACTGGAATGTGCGCGCCGCGATGAACCAGAGCGATCTCAGCTCCTGGATGCTCGCGGGCAACTACGTAGTCAAGGCGCAGGTGCCGCACCGCTATCAGTTCGGCATGTCGTACAGCGTGCAGCGCTACGAAGGCGGCAACACGGCGGCGCTCGGTTCCGTGTCCGACACGGCGCGTAACGTCGGCGCGGTGTTCGCCTACGACGAATGGCAGATCTCGCGCTATGTCGCAATCAGCGCCGGCGCCAGTTACGCGCGCTACGACTACCTGGACAACGACGCGATGTTCAGCCCGCGCCTGTCGGCGACGATCTCGCCGTCGAAAAACTGGAACCTGCGCGCGTCGGCGTCGCGTGACGCGAGCGCCCCTGGCGCCGAAGAGTTCATCCCGCCCATGACGGCCGCATACCTGCCGCCGCAACGCACGTTCTCGTCGCTCTCGAAGGCCGGCCTCCGGCCGCAAACGATGCAGAACTACGAGTTTGGCGTGGAGCGCGTCATGAACGGCGCGACGCTCGCCGTGCGCGGCTTCGAACAACGCATCGATGACCAGACGGTCACCGTGTTCGGTCTGCGCCGCGGCGATAGCGCGCCATCGGCGACAGGTCACTATTACGTCGGCGCCGCCGGTGACGCTGTGGTGCGCGGCTTCGGTGTGTCGTTGACGCACGCGCTCGCCAGTTTCATTCGCGGCTCGGTCGACTACTCCCTGTCCACGGCGGATTGGGTGCAGCGTTCGGAGCCCGTCGAGTTTGCGGTGCTGACCAAGTGGGTGCCATCAGCCGTGCGCGCGAACCGCGAGCGCATTCACGATGTGACGACGTCGCTCGAGACGGAGATACCGTACTCGGCAACTCGCGTCGTGGTCCTCTATAAACTGAATACCGCCTTCGCGGGCACCACGCGATCGGACGAAACGCCCGCGTTCGGCGCGCGATTCGATCTCCGGGTCACGCAGTCGCTGCCGTTCATGAACTTCCGCGCCGCGCAGTGGGAGATGCTGATCGGCGTTCGCAACCTGTTCCACGAATCGCTCTCCAACACCTCGGTCTACGACGAACTGCTCGTGGTTCGACCGCCGAAGCGCCTGGTCGGCGGCCTGACGGTCAAGTTCTAAGCCCCACTTGTTCGTCGTCGCGACGGACGGGCAGAAACTGACATACTGGAAATTGGATCGATAACGACCGACTATTGGATCGGTGTCTGAATTCGACCATCTGTTCAGACTCAAGTTGTTGTTTCTAAAGGTATTTAGGTCAGCCATCCCGTCCGGGCTGACGGTATACCGTTTGCTCTGTTTGCTGCGGATCGATCTGTCTTGCTTACTGACTCAGGCCCGCTATCGCCCGCCCCTGACGCCAACGACCGGGATTCCTGGTGGCGCGAATGGAGGCAGACCGCACTGCCCGTCGCGGTGACGCTTGGCCTGTTGGCGCTCGGCCTGGCCAACGTCGTCTCCCGCGCGACGTCGTCTGAAGTCGAAGATGGCGTGCTGTGGGTCGAACGCGCGGTGGGTGTGGTTGCCGCGGAGATTGCGGCTCCGTCCGCGGCGAGCCGTGCCGGCGTGCGAACCGGCGACATCCTGATCGCCATCGACAACCAGCCGATTGAGGGCAGAGCCGACGTACTGGCGTTGCAGCAGGCGGCGCGGCCCGGCGACCGTCACACGTACACACTGGTGCGGCTTGGCTCGAGTGAGCTGGCCAATGTTTCGCTGTCGCCGATGCCAAGTGGCGCCGGCTTGTTCTATTACGTGCTCGCGGCGGTCGGCATCTTCACCTTGCTGGTCGGCGCCGCGGTGCGCGCGCGCCGGCCGACCGACCAGGCGACGCTGCATTTCTTCTGGCTGTCGGTCGCGTTCTTCGGCCTGTTCACGTTCTCGTTCAGCGGCCGGCTCGATCGCGTCGATTGGTTCTTCTATTGGGGCGATGCGCTCGCGT
>DATMJU010000695.1:0-9261 GCA_035553795.1 Vicinamibacterales bacterium | reverse complement strand
CCCCGAACCAGACCCCCGAACCAGAACCCAGAACCCAGAACCCCGAACCCCGAACCAAACCCGGAACCCGTAACCCGGGAACCCGTAACCCTTAGATTGACGTCGTCTTTCCGCCCAGCACCGCGACGACCTTGTCGATGTCCTCGTGCGTGTTGAACACCGACACTGACAGGCGCAGGCGATTTTCGTTGGCGACCACCGTGCCGACGACGTGGCCGGCTTGCAGCATCTTGGAAACCGCGGCGGTGTCCTTCAGCTCGAAGGCAAGGATCGGCGTCTGCGTCTCAATTGGCGTCAGTGACTTGTAGCCGAGCGGCGGCAGTTCCTTCTGCAGGCGATCGGTGAGCTGCTTCGCGTGCGTGCGGATGTTGCTGATGCCGAGCTTGTTGACGTAGTCGATGCCGGCGTTGACGCCCGCGGCGAGGACCACCGGGATGCCGCCCGTCTCGTAGCGCGCCGCGCCGGGCAATGGCTCCCACGTCAACTGCGCGCGATTGAAGTTCGACACCTGCCGATGCCCGTATCTCGTGGTCGGCAGCACGGTCCCTTGCAGATCTTCACGCACATACAGGAAGCCGAGGCCGCGTTCGCCCATCAGCCACTTGTAGGTGCCTGCCGATGCGAAGTCGATCCCGAGTGCCTTGACGTCCACCGGCACCGCGCCGACCGCCTGGATGATGTCCGCGAACACGTGCGCCCCGCGCGTGTGCGCAATCGCGCTGACGGCCTTTACGTCATGCATGAAGCCGTTGACGTTCGACACCATTGCCAGCGACACCAGTCTGGTGTTGCGGTCGATCGCCTTCGCCATGTCTTCCGGATCGATCGCCCAGTTCTTGTGCTTGACGATGCGTAGCTCAACGCCTTTCTTTTCGAGCTCCTTGTACATGTAGAGCGAGGTGGTGAAGTGCAACTCGTCGATCACCACGTTCGTCTTCGGCGGGGCCGCGGCCAGCAAGCCCATGACGACGATGTTCTCGCCGTCGGAGGTGCTGCCGGTGAAGGCGATCTCGGTGGGCGACGCGTTGATCATGGCGCCGAATTTCTTCTTGAGCTCCTCCTGCTGCCGCGCGCCAAAATCCGCGCGCCCCTCGCCCGGACCGAGCAGGCGATAGTCGATCAGCGACTTCATCGCGTTGGCGGTGAACGTGCCAACCGGGTGTATCGCGCCCGAGTTCAGGTAGGTCTCGCGAGCAACGGAAGGAAAGTCCGCGCGGACGGAAGCGGGAAACACACCCGCCCGTGCGGCTGTTTGCGATGACGCGAACAAGGGCTTCGCAGCAAGTGCGAGGGACCCGGCTCCAACAAGAAATTCTCTACGATTCAAGTTGCCTCCCAAGCCCCAAGCCCCTAAGTCAGATCCCTCGTCACCCACATGAACTGCTGGACGTCGATCATGTCCTTCGCGCCGAGCGGCGCCAGGCGATCGAGCAGCGTCTTGCCCATCTGCATCGCGGCTTCGTACGTCTCCCAATTCGGGGTCGTGTCGTAGCGAAGGTTCGCGTTCATGCGCGTGGCCATCAGCTCGGTGTTGGTCGGCTTCAGCGCGATGAAGCGCGTCGGGTCGGCCAGGAACGGCAGCAGCGTGACGATCGGCCAGGTGAACACCTTGCCGCCGTCGGCCGGCAGCTGGCTCACCGCTTCGCCCATCATCTTGAACGACTGCATCCCGGGATTCGCCATGAAGGCGAGCGTGGCGCCGAGCACCTTCGTTGACGCCTCGTCGGCCTTGCCGAACGCCTTGTGCACCGCCTTCATCTCGAACGGCGAGAGCACGTTGGTGGCGCGATAGATGCCATCGAGCAGGTTGGCGATCTCGGCGTGCTTGCCTTCGGCCACCATGGCCGCGCCGCGGCCATCCGCGAAGTTGGCGGCGAACGTTTCCTGCGCCGCGCGCTTGTTGCGGTAGTCGCCGTCGGCGAGCTTCTCGTCGGCAAACTTTCCGGGATACGTCTGCTCGAACCACTGCACCGCTTCGTCCAGCAGGTTGCTCAGGTCCTTGACCTTGCGCTTGCTGATCTTCTTCGGCTTGGCGGGGCCGGTCTCGATGTGATCGAGTTCGGGGTCGCTCTGGACGCTGGACTTGGTGATCTGTGCGGCGTCTTCGCGGAGTTTGCGTTGTGGACCTTGTGGGGAGCTGGCTAACGACGGGAAGTGAATGATGGCGTAGGGTGAGGCGATCTCAATTACCTTGCCGCGCTTCCAGACGGTATGTTCTACAAGAATCCCGACATCGTTCGGGGTCAAAACCATCCGCACATTCTATCCCCTGCGGCGTGTGCCACATTACAAAGTCTTGACAATTTCTTAGCATTCCAGCGCATCGCGGTGGATCTATAACGTGAACATGCGTTTTCCATCACCAAAAGCACTCTTCGTGGCCGTCCTGTCCGTCGCGCTGGCCGTGCCTGCCGCGGCACAGGAAGTGGTGCGAACCGGCCCGCCACCGGCAATCCGCGCGCTCGTGGACGGCACCGTCACCGCGGCCAACGGCAACGCCGAGGCGTGGGAAGCGTTCGCGCAATCGAAGTTCACGCCGGCGTTCCTGAAGACGCAGACGCGCGAGCAGCGCGCCGCGATGCATGCGCAGATCGCCGAGCGCTTCGGGACGATCGCGATCGAGCGCGTGATTCGCGAGGGCGGACCCGATGCGCCGTTGCAACTGCACGTCAAGGGCGCAATGGGGACCGGCGTCATTGCGCTGCACCTCGATGAGCCGACCGCGACGATCGCCAACTTGGTGATCGCATCGGGCCCGCCGGCCGGAGGCCGGCCAGAGACCAACGCGCTGCCGCCCGTGCCCGTTGATCCCACGCTGACCCCGGACGAGATCGATCGCCGCCTTCGCGCGTATTTCTCGAAGCTGGCTGCAGACGATGTGTTCTCGGGCGTGGCACTGGTGGCGCGCAACGGCGTGCCCGTGTTCATGCAGGCCTACGGCATGTCCGATCGAGAGAAGAAGGTCTCCAACACCATCCGCACGCGCTTCAACATCGGCTCGATCAACAAGATGTTCACGCAGCTGGCAGTCCGGCAGCTGACCGCTGAAGGCAAGCTGGCGGCGACGGATACGCTCGGCAAGTTTTTCCCCGACTATCCGCAGGCGGCCAGCCGCAACGCGACGATCGATCAGCTGCTGAATCATCGCGGCGGCGTGGCGGACTTCTTCGGATCGCAGTTCAACAGCGCCCCGAAGGATAGCTTTGCCACGAACGCCGACTACTTCTCCTTTGTTGGCAGCCTGCCGCCGACTTTCGCGCCCGGCGAGCGCAATCAGTACTGCAACGGCTGCTACATCGCCCTCGGTGCCATCGTCGAAAAGGTGTCGGGGATGCCGTATGAGAAGTACGTCGCCGAGCGGATTTTCGGACGGGCCGAGATGACCAGCACCGGCTATCCGCGCACCGATCGCCGCGAGGCCGACATGGCGATCGGCTACACCCGCCGTGGCGGTGATGGCACTCTGCGCAGCAACGAGGCGATGCACGGCGTCACCGGCAGTGCGGCCGGCGGCGGGTATTCAACGGTCCTCGATCTCCTGACGTATGTGAAGGCGGTCAAGGCGGGCAGGCTGCCCGGCGCCTCGCCTGACATCGGCATTGCCGGCGGCGCGCCCGGTACCAACGCGGTGGTGGAGTCCAGGGGTGAGTGGACGGTGATCGTCCTCACCAACTTCGATCCCCCGACCGGCGAGAGACTGGGCGTGATGCTCGCCGACGCCCTGGACCGCTGACCCGGGGCGGATTGCGCTGTTTTTCCCCTCAAAAATAAGAACTACATGAGGACTTCCGGGTCCGGGATGCCTAAGCTGTGACTCATTCGAGGGGCAATGGCGGAACAGACCAAGAGGCAGCAGCTCGAGATTCACCTCAGTCAGCGCGCGCTGACCGACCCCGAATTTCGTGAAGAGCTGCTCAAGGATCCCAAGCAGGTCATCGAGCGCGAGATCGGCCTCAGATTCCCCGACGCCCTGACAGTTGTCGTGCACGAAGAGCGGCTCAACCAGCTGCACGTCGTGTTGCCCGTGGACCTGGTCATCAACGATGACCGCAAGAACTTCGGGAAAAACTGACATGAACGGCGCCACTCCACGTCCCAGCCCGTCGGCCGACTTCTTCGAGTTCGGCCCCTTCAAGCTCGAAATCTCGACGCGGTCGCTGTATCGCGGCGAGGAGTTCGTCCCCGTTACGCCCAAGGCCCTCGACACGCTGTTCGTGCTGGTCGAGGAGTCCGGCCGGCTCGTCTCGAAGGACGAGTTGATGCAGCGGGTGTGGCCGGATGCGTATGTGGAAGAGGGCAGCATCGCGAACAACATCTCGATGCTTCGCAAGCTTCTTAATCCGTACTTCGAAGGTGACGGCCCAATCGCCACCGTGGCGCGCCGAGGCTATCGATTCGTCGAACCCGTCCGCCTGCGCAACGCGACCGCACAGATCTCGCTGGCCACCGACTCCGGCACCGGCAAGCTGAATGAAGCCGCCCGCAAGGCCGTTGAGATCATCGACGCGATGAAGACCGCGCCGAAAGAGCCCGTAGGGGAGAACTTCAGTTCTCCCGCTCTCGAAGGTGGCTCGGACGCGACTCCTCACGTCACGCTGCATGTCACGTCGAATGCGGCGCCGAGCGTCCTCCTGACCGCAGCCGTCGTCCTCGTCGCCGCCACCGTTGCGCTGACCGTGTTCCTGCGCCCCGTCGCGACGCAGGCCAACTCGCTTCCAGGCCAGATGGAAACGTCGCGCGCGGGGCTCTCATCGAATCGCAATGCGCTGAGCCACTATTTCCTCGGCCTCGACGCGCTTCGCAATCACGATATGCAGCGCTCGACCGAGTTCCTGGAGAAGGCAACGCAGGCGGATCCCGCCTTTGCGCTCGCGCACAGCACCTTGTCGATCGCCTGGCGCGTGCTCGGGCACGACGACAAGTCTCAGGCAGCCGCGAAGATCGCGTTCGACCTGTCATCGAAGCTTGGACGCGAAGATCAGCTCGCCGTCCAGGGCGCCTATTACGAGGTGATGTCCGACTGGCCGCGCGCCATCGAGAAGTACCAAGCGCTGTGGAACTTCTTCCCGGACAATCCCGCTTACGCGTTGAAGCTGGTGCACCAGCAGTTGCTGGGCGATCGTCTCGATGATGCGAGGCGCACGCTCGATCAGATGCGGGCGTTGCCGCCGCCGAGCGACAGCGATCCGCGTTTCGATCAGGTCGAGGCGGACTGGTTCTTCCGCCAGGAGCGCTTCGCGGAGGTGATCGCGACGACGACGAAGGGCGTTGCGAATGCGAAGGCGCGGAAGTCGGCGCAGCTCGAGGCGCGGATGCTGCTCCTGCAGGGAAGGGCGGAGTTCCGTCTCGGCGCGGTCGATCGGGCCAGGGGCCTCTTCAAGGAGGCGCAGCAACTGTTCGAGCAGCTTGGCGATCAGGGCGGCGTGGCCGAAGTGTTGCGCGCTGACGGCAAGGCACTCGCGTCGCGGGGTGATCTCGAGGAAGGCAAGCAGCGCCTGGACCGCGCGCTGCAGATCGCGCAGGGCATCAGCCACCAGCGCTTGATACCTGACATCCTCTCCACGCGCGCGGAGCTGCTCCAGAAAATGTACAAGTTCGAAGCCGCCAAGGCCGACGCCGAAGCCGCGAAGGCCCTCATCGCCTCCAACGCCACGGATCGCGACTAGATCCTGTGGCGACAAACCTTTAGGTTTGTCGGTCCCTCCCGCTCAAAGGCTCCAGCGGATCACCGTCCTGGCCTCCACGGATGATGCCAACGCTGCGCGTTGCCATCATCCTCTCGGGACGCGGGAAACCGCATCGCGTTCGCCCGATTACGCGGCCGCTGCAATCCTTTAGTCGCGCCGAAGCCTTTTGGCGAAGGCGGAGATCTCACGCGACGCGGTTTCGCAGACGCTTGACCGCGTCCCTCAAGTCGGCCAGGCCGGCAATCCGCTTCGCCTGCGCGCCAGGGGCGATCAGCCCGCCTTCTCAATTCGATCGCTCCAGATGATCGGCGGGGAGCTCCCGACTCCCCAGCGCCGCATGGTTGAAGCCTGGGGTGAGATACATCGTTCGCGATTGTCGGCGCCTATGAACTCGAGATTTGCTTCGAGGATGGTCTGAGTCGACGGATTGACTTTCGGCCCGTGCTGGAAGGCGAACTCTTTGGGCCGCTGAAAGACCTTAACGTCTTCAATGGTGTCACGCTCGACGAGCAGCAATTCACCCTCGTCTGGCCCAACGGCGCCGATTTCGACCCTGCTACCCTGCACGACTGGCCCGATGTTCGCGACGAAATGATCGCGATGGCACGGAGGTGGGCCAACATCAGCTGACCTATTTCGATCACTGGTGATCTTCGGTCAATCGCAGTCTCGGTCGACGATGCTACCGTCGTCATCATGGAAGGCCCGAGAGACATTGACAGCCTGCAATTCCACACGCGGCTGCTCGTCCGCCGACTCGCAGAAACGACGGGCGAAACAGAACACACGGCGGTCCATCGAGCGGTTGAGGAGCGCCTGCAAAGACTGACGGGACCCGCAACCCCAGCAGAACGCCGCCAACAAGTGATTGCTTCGCTGGAATCTGCCATTTGGTGCGTCGCGCCGCCAGGCATGCTGGGCAGCACACTCAGCCGAGACGAGGAAGAAGCGATCCTCGGCTACGACCGGAGGCTCTGTGACCTTCGACTCACGCGCACTGATGTCGGTCATCCGCAAGGGACCCGCTTACGAGCTGATTCTCGATGCGATCATTCGCGATCCTTGTCCAAGAGTCTGCGCGACGTCGCTCGCTGAACTTGCGATTCTGCTGAACGCAAACGGTGACCGCCTGGCGAGCATGACCGTCCAAAGTGTGGTCTTCAGACTCAACATGTCCGTTGTTCCATTCCTCGACGCCGACTGGCCGAAGGCGCTGGATGCGTACCAGGAATTGAAATCACCGTCTGCTCCTCCAAGGCTGAGCCAGTGCTTGATCGCAGCCACGGTCGCGCGAACCGGGTCGCAGCTGTATCAGGATGGCTAACGGGCCCTTGAGTCAACACGGCGAGCGATCCTCGTTGCGATCACTGCGCCGACATCTCGGCACGCGCGCGGCGAGCCGCGCTCTCCAGAGCGGAAGCGGATTGTCGCCCTGGCCGACTTGATCGGACGCGGGCAACGGTGTCTCCCGGTCTGAGCGTTCGAGCGAGCCGACGCAGGTCACTTCACAGACAAATCGAGCGGAGCCCACCACCCGGCGCGATATTCTTATAGGCCTCGATCTCCAGCCCCTTCGAACAGCTCTTCGACATCAGCCCATTCCCGGCCGTTGTCTCGCGCCTGCGCGACAACTCGGTGATTGCCATCAACGCGCGCAACTCCGAGATGTTCGGCATCTCGCGCGAGGACGCCGTCGGGCAGCAGACCACCTCCTACTACGTCAACATCGAACAGCGCGAACGCCTGCGCGTGCCGCTCGAAAAGACCGGGCGGGCGGACGATGTGCTGCTGCACCTGAGGAAGCCGAACGGCGAGACCTTCTGGGCGCGGGCGTCGGCGCGGCTGATCACGTGGGATGACGAGCCGGCGGTGCTGACCGTCTTCGAAGACGTCAGCGAGCAGCTCAACGCGCAGCGGCAGCTCAAGGCCAGCGAAGCGCGCCTCGCGAAGCAGAGCCAGGCGCTGACCTCGCTCACGGAGCACCACGCGTCGCCGCACGACACCTTCGAGCAGCGGCTGCGCCGCATTCTGAACATGACAGCCACCACGCTGGAGGTTGAGCGCGTCAGCTTGTGGCGTTTCAACGACCTGCGCACCGCCATCGAGTGCGAGGGCCTCTATCGCTCGAGCGCCGGTGTGTTCCAGTGCGGTGAGCGTCTCGAGCGCGGGGCGGCGCCGGCCTACTTTGACGCCATCGAGCGTGAGCGCGTGATTGCCGCCAACGACGCGCGGACCGACGCGCGCACGAAGGAGTTCTCCGGCACCTACCTTGAGCCGCTGAACATCGGCGCGATGCTGGACGTGCCGCTGCGGTCGGGGAGCGACGTGTCGGGCGTGCTGTGCATCGAGCACATCAACGGTCCTCGCGCGTGGACCATCGACGAGCAGAACTTCGCGATCTCCGCGGCGAACCTGATCGCCGTCGCCGTCGCCGATGCGCGCCGTCGCGACGCGTTGAAGCAGGTCGCCGAGTCGGATGCCCGCGCGCACACCATCCTCGATACCGCGCACGACGTGTTCATCGGCATGGACGAGCAGAGCCGCGTCGTCAATTGGAACGCGCAGGCGGAGCAGACCTTCGGGTGGACGCGGGAAGAGGCGGTTGGCCGCGACCTGTCGCAGCTCATCATCCCGATGGCGTTCCGCGAGGCGCATACGAAGGGGATGGCGCGCTTCATCCAGACCGGCGAAGCGCCGGTGGTCAATCGCCGGCTCGAGCTGCGCGGTCTGCATCGTGACGGCCGCGAGTTTCCGATCGAGATCACCATCACCTCGCCGATGCGGCGCGGCGATGGCTACTTCTTTGGCGCCTTCCTGCGCGACATCTCGGATCGCATCGAGCGCGACGAGGCCTTGCGCCGCGCGAAGGAGTCGGCCGAAGCGGCGACGCGTGCCAAGAGCGAGTTCCTGGCCAACATGAGCCACGAGCTGCGCACGCCGCTGAACGGCGTGCTGGGCTACTCGCAGCTGATGCAGCGCGATCGCGACCTCACGCCGACCCAGCGCGAGTCACTCGATGCGATTTCGAAGTGCGGCGCGCACCTGCTCGACCTGATCAACGACGTGCTGGACCTGTCGAAGATCGAGGCCGGCCGTATCGACGTCGATCAGACCGCGACCGATCTGCGGCAGATGGTCACGGACCTCCGACACGTGCTCGCCGAGACCGCTCGACGCAAGGGCCTGTCGCTGCGCACCACCATCGCGCCGGATCTGCCGAAGCGTGTCGTGGTGGATGGGCGCCACCTGCGGCAGATCCTGCTCAACCTGCTCGGCAACGCCGTCAAGTTCACCGCCAAGGGTGAGGTGTCGCTCGACATCGTCCCTGACGGCAGGAACGGGATGATGTTCTCGGTGAACGACACCGGCCCAGGCATTCCGGCCGAAGACTTGAATCAGATCTTCGATGCGTTCACGCAGACGGAAGCCGGCGCCGCAGCGGGCGGAACGGGTCTCGGCCTGACGATCAGCCGCCAGTTGCTGGACATCATGGGCTCGGACCTTCGCGTCGACAGCACCGTGGGCAAGGGCAGCCGCTTCTACTTCACGCTGCCGGTTGTTGCAGCGCCAGACG